>DNPO01000094.1:662-11282 GCA_003501375.1 Candidatus Sumerlaeota bacterium
AACTCCGTGGAGGTTCGAGTCCTCTCTTCGGCACCAAGTTTGGCGCAACAAGGATTTTAAGCCCCGGTAGATGGTTAATTAGCCATCTACCGGGGCTTTTGTCATTGTAGACCTGAGAAAATATTTATTGCAAAACCACAAACCCCAAAAATAGCCACGGATAAACGTCCGCATCCAAAATATAGTCCAAAAAACCTTGCTTTTCCGGGGGGGTTTGTTGGAACATGAAGGCTTGGAACGCATCCCCAGCGTCTGGGGATAAATACCAATACTTCAAATTCGTTTTGTGAGACACAGACCACCTTATGAATTCTTCGTCTAAACACCTGTTGCCCATTGCTAAAGAAGGTTGGGCGTTTATTGTTCCTTCCATCGCACTCACTTTGATCTGTTTGGTGCTGGCGTGGAGTGGGCTTGCTATTTTCTTTGCTCTTCTCGCCATTGCCTGCATTGGATTCTTCCGCGATCCTGAACGCGCCATTCCCCAGGGTGACCACCTCATTCTTTCGCCTGCTGATGGTAAAATCACTTCCATTGAAGAAGTGACGATGGAACCCACGCCTGGACAGCCTGTTCAGATGCGTCGTGTAGCCATTTTTCTCTCCGTTTTTAACGCACATGTGCAGCGCACGCCTGTGGCTGGAACCGTTACCTCGGTCAAATATTTCCAAGGGCAGTTTATCAACGCCATTTATGATAAGGCATCCGATCTGAACGAGCACAATATGATTTGGTTGCAAACCGCGATGGGCCCCATCGGTGTCAAGCAGATTGCCGGATTAATCGCTCGCCGGATCGTTTGTTTTGTCAAGCCGGGACGCCAACTGCCGTTGGGCGAACGCGTTGGCCTGATTCGTTTTGGATCGCGTACCGATGCGTACTTTCCACTGGAAGCCGAGTTGAAAGTGCAGGTCGGCGATGCCGTCAAAGCCGGGCTGCACATTCTGGCCGAGATGCCTCAAAAGTAAAATTGCTGTAAAGAACAAGGTTTTGATTCAAGAAAGATCGTACCATGCATAATCCAGCGCCCAAAGCGCAATTTACCACCACCCCTTCTGTCAATGGGCAAGCACACAAACCCCGCCTGCGATTAGTATATGTTTGGCCTAACCTTTTTACTGCGGCAAATATGTTCATGGGATTGCTGGCTATTTACTGGGTAATCGACGAGGCACAGGGGCTGTTGCAGGATCGGCTGGAATGGGCATGCTGGTTCATTTTGATTGGCGGTTTTTTTGACATGTTCGACGGAGCCATTGCCCGTCTGACGCATACGCAGAGCGAGTTTGGCGTGCAGTTCGACTCGCTGTCCGACCTGGTTACTTTCGGAGTTGCCCCTTCTGTGGCGGCGTTTTATTTGATGCAGGGCATGGGTATTGAACACCGCCGTGTGGTCATTTGCATTTGTGCGCTCTTTTGTATTTGCAGCGCGTTGCGTCTGGCGCGTTACAATGTGCAGGTCAAGGGGCCGGAGCGGCGTGGGTTTATCGGCCTGCCGACTCCCGGCGCGGCGCTTGCAATTACCTTTCTTGTTTTGTTGATTCGGCGCTATGATCTCAACATGAGCGAAACGGTTCTTTTTTCGTTGGGCGAAAGCAAGTTGTTGCTTAAAAATCTGGTAGTATTTTTCATGCCGGTCGTTGTGCTCGGCATTGCCCTGCTGATGGTAAGCGAAGTGCCTTACCCTAAGTTGAGCGAACACCTTCGCATAAAACGCCGCATGAGTTTTGACACGCTGGTGTATCTGATTGTGTTCGTGCTTATTCTAATGGCGCTGAAATCCGAACTTCGCGTGGTTACCGCCTTTTTAATGATTTACGCCTACATCCTGTACGGGCTGACCGTCTATTTGATGCAACTGGCCAAAGCCAGAAGAGAAAAAGCCCTTTTACCACACGCTTGATTCCAGCACGCACTTTCCAGCAAAGACGGGTTGCCTCCATGCCTAAAGAATTATTCCTGTCATTCGATCTCGGTTCCGTCAGTTTGAAAACCGTCGTCCTCGACACGGATGGAAGTTTGTTGCATGAGGAGTACCTGCGCACGCAAGGACGCCCGTTTCAGGCTGCTGTAACTGCGGTAAAAAAACTGGTAGATTTGTTTCCTGATACGCCGATCCGTGCTGCCGCATCTACCGGCTCCGGTGGCAAACGTTTGGCTGAAGCGCTCGGCATTCGCTTTGTTAATGAAATTATCGCGCTAAACCACGGCTTTGCTCGTATCGCTCCGCATGTTCGTACCGCTATCGAAATCGGTGGGCAAGACTCCAAACTGCTCCTGTTAAAACCCGATGCCGTCCGTCCGACGTTGCTGGATTTTTCCATGAATGCGTTGTGCGCTGCGGGCACCGGTTCCTTCCTTGACCAACAGGCCACGCGTTTGGGGGTCGCGATTGAGCAGGAGTTTGGCGAACTCGCCCAGCGTTCTACCAACCCGCCGCGCATTGCCGGACGATGCAGCGTTTTTGCCAAGTCGGATATGATCCATTTGCAGCAAATTGCGACGCCGGTGCATGATATTGCGGCTGGTTTGTGCCTCGCGCTTGCACGTAGTTTCAAGTCAACCGTGGGTAAGGGCAAAGCGTTTGCAGCCCCCATCGCCTTTGCGGGGGGCGTATCATCCAATGCGGGGATGGTCGCAGCATTTGAAAATATTCTTAATCTGCAACCTGGTGAATTACTGATCCCCGACCACCACCGCACTGTTGGAGCCATTGGGGTGGCTCAGATTTTACACGAAGAGAATGTTGGCCAGACCCCCCCTCTGACTTTTTCGAAAATTCTGACCGATTTGGAAACCCTTCTCGGCAACAACGCTTCCACTGATCGCAAAAACCATGTTCCGTTGCGTCCGTATCTTACTCCACTTGCTCTGCCTGACAATTCACTTCCGGCGCTTCCGCTTTCAGATAAAAAAATCGACGCTTACATTGGTATCGACATTGGCTCGGTCAGTACCAACGTGGTTGCTATCGACTCCGACAACCGACTCTTAGCCAAAGAATATCTCTGGACATCCAGTCGCCCCATCGAAGCTGTACGGCAAGGATTGGAAGCGGTGCGTCGCTCCATCGGGCACAAAATCAACGTCCGGGCTGCCGCCACCACCGGGTCAGGGCGATACCTGATTGGTGAACTATTTGGTGCAGACATTATCCGCAACGAAATTACCGCGCAGGCCATCGCTGCCATTGCGATTGATCCCGACGTAGACACTATTTTTGAAATCGGTGGGCAGGATTCCAAATATATTAGTATTCAGCACGGCGCAGTGTGCGATTTTGAAATGAACAAAGCGTGCGCTGCGGGTACTGGTTCCTTTCTGGCAGAACAAGCCGAGCGACTTGGAATTAATCTCAAACGCGATTTCAGCCCAATGGCTTTAGACGCAACCAATCCGATTTGTCTTGGTGACCGCTGCACGGTTTTTATGGAATCTGATTTGGTGCATCACCAGCAGCAAGGTGCGGAAACCGCTGATCTCTTGGGCGGGCTGGCCTATTCAATTGCGCAAAATTACCTGCACCGCGTGGTGGGAGATCGCAAGATTGGTGCGCGCATTTTCTTTCAAGGGGGCACGGCTTTTAACAAGGCGGTTGTTGCCGCGTTCAGCCAGATACTTGGCAAGGAAATTTGCGTTCCCGCGCACCACGAAGTAACCGGTGCAATTGGCGCAGCCATTCTGGCTAAAGAGAATGCGAAGGAAACAACTAAGTTTCGTGGATTCGATCTGGAAAATCTGGAGTTTGAAACGCACTCATTCGTTTGTAAGAGTTGCGATAACCTGTGCGAAATCCGACAGATCAAGCGCACCGATGGCCCGTCGCTTTATTACGGCAGCCGTTGCGAAAAGTATGAGGTGCACCACCAGGACACCCAGAGCGACCTGCCCGATTTGTTTGCGGAGCGCGAAAAACTTATAAGTACTACCAGTCTTATAAGCCCTGTAAAACGACCCCGCGTTGGAATCCCCGTTGCGCTTTCCTTCCACGACTCGTTACCGTTCTGGCGCACTTTTTTTGAATCGCTTGGATACGAAGTGGTTCTTTCCGGTCCCACCACGCAATCGCTCATTCGCGATGGGATTGAAAGCGTCAATGTGGACATTTGTTTCCCCGTCAAGGTGGCGCATGGGCACATTTTGCACCTGCTCGAAAAACTCGACCAGCCCGAGGATATTCTTTTCCTGCCGAGTCTCATTGATGCGCGCACGCCCGACTTTGGCCCGCGTGATCGCACGACTTTCAATTGTCCGCTGGTGCAGACGCTGCCTTATACGTCGCAGGGGTCGATTCCCTATCATAAATATCCGGCCCAGGTGTTTAGTCCCGCGTTGAATCCACAGCGGGGGCTGAAGAACATGGCCACAGCGTTGGCAAAGCATGGTGATCTTTTGAAGGCAAATTACAAAGCCATTTTGCGTGCGCTGAAAAAAGCCGATGCCGCACAGGGGGCTTTTTATCACGCGCTTGAACAACGTGGTCTGGAACTGCTCAAAACACTGCGTGATACAAACCAAACCGGGTTGGTCATTGTCTCACGTCCGTATAACGGATGCGACTTGGGATTGAATTTGGATTTACCCCGCAAAATCCGCAATTTGGGCGCGTTGCCTATCCCGATGGAAATGTTACCTTTGAATGCAACACCTTTGCCGCATCGTTGGCGAAAGGTTTACTGGCGTTACGCGCAGCGAATTCTCAAGGCTGCGGAAATAATCAAACACAATCCGAATTTGTTTGCTGTTTACATCACAAACTTCAGTTGCGGGCCAGATAGTTTTGTGCTCGATTGCTTCCGTTCCGAAATGGGCGCGAAACCGCACCTGTTGCTGGAGATTGATGAGCATAGTGCGGATGCCGGATTGATCACCCGTTGCGAAGCCTTCCTCGACACCTTGGAAAATATCAAGCGTCAAGAGAAGCATCTGCCATCCCATCCGACCTGCCACACGGCAGCATTGCCCCAGACGGGCCAACGCCGCATCTTTATTCCAAATATGACGCCGCACGTTTATCCGGTCGCTGCCGCGCTGCGTTCCATTGGCATTCCGGCGCAAGTGATGGCATCCAGCAGCGCAGAATCGCTTGCGCTTGGCATGCGCCACACTTCCGGGCGCGAATGCTACCCGTGCCAACTAACTACGGGTGACATTGTGCATCAAACCCAGCAACCCGATTTCAACCCGGAAGGCGATGCTTTCCTAATGGCATCTGCCGATGGGCCATGCCGCTTTGGGCAGTACCACCAGTTGCATCGTCGCGTGCTTGACAAACTGGGTTTGCAGCAGGTTCCGGTACTCAATCTGGAACAGGACGAGTCCTATGGGGAAATGCCTCTTGCGTTGACGCCTCAGTTTGAGCGCCGTGCATTTCTCGGGATTGTTGCGATTGACGTTTTTGAAAAACTCCTGACCGAGAAACGTCCCGTGGAAAACAAACCTGGCGAGACAGAACGCTGGTTCTGGAGTTCCATTGACCGCATCTGCACGGCATTGGAAAAAAGCATGACCACCTATTGGGCCACCCTGGAAGAACTTGCTCGCGAGTTCCACGCGATCCCATCTTCCCCCCCCAACACATTGCCACGAATCGGCATCGTGGGCGAAATTTATGTCCGTATGAATTCTTTCGCCAATGGCGACCTGATTAAGACGGTTGAAAGCCTTGGTGCGCAAGCGCTGCTTCCCACCATGACGGAGTGGATTCACTACACGCGCCACAATCGCGCCGAACGACATCTCCATCTGGGTGCCTGGGGCAAGGCACTGGCACATGCGGCAGGCAATTTCATTGCTCAAAAGGGCGAGGAAAAAATTTACCGCATCTTTGGAAAAACAACGGACGTTGGAACCAAGGCGCTCTTTGAATACGCCAAGCCCTACCTCGACCCCAGTTTCAAGGGGGAGGCCATTCTCACAATTGGCAAGGCTGTTGAGATGATTGCGCATGATGGAGCCTGCGGCATCATCAACACGCTTCCGTTCACCTGCATGCCCGGGACCATTTGTGCCGCGCTGTTCAAGCGCGTCCGCGAAAATCACAATGGTGTTCCCGTGCTGAATCTGGCGTTTGCCGGACAACAATCCACTGATAACCATGCACGTTTGGAAGCCTTTGTGCATCAGGCAAAAGCGTGGAAAATAAAAGAACCGGCAGGGGCATAATGCCCTTGCCTGAATGGTATCCGCCCCATGCGTCAAACCTTTTCCTATTGCCTTCTCGTTTTCATTCTTGCCTTGTTGGTTCGCGTCGGCGGGCTTTCCAATTCCGACATTGCGCATTTTCCCCCGGCGGGCATGGTTTGGTTTGACGAGGGCCTCAAGGGTGTGGATGCGTGGAACACGCTGCACGGCGGCGGATTTAAACTGGTGTATCCCGATGTATTTCCACGCGAACCCCTGCTGGTCTGGGTACTCGCGGTAGTGATGAAGTTGTTCGGCCCCAAGATCGTTCTGCTGCGCTTGACCACCGCCATTATCAGCAGTTTTGCGTGTGTGGCATTTTTCCTAATGGTACGCGAGGTAGAGGGTAAGCGCGGTAAGGGCTTTGCGCTTGCCGCAGCATTCATCCTCTGCACCATGCACTGGCATGCTTGGTTTGGCCGCCTGCTTTTTCGTACTAATTTCGTGCCACTCATTTCATCTTTGGTTGTTCTCTGCATGGCGCTTGCGGCGCGACGCACCGGTCGCTTTCAACGTCTGGCATGGGCGGGCGCTGGACTTGTCTGGGGCATGGGCTATTATACGTACCTCTCCTGGCACTTCTTTTTTCCCGCTGCCATTTTCTGGCTTTGGGCGTTGACTACTTCGCGCGCGGTGCAACCTGATTGCGTTGCACCGCTCCGTTTGCGCAAATGCGCGTTGTATGTCGTGTTTGGCGTGGTGCTGATGGCGTTGCCGATGATGCTGCACTATGCAACAGCCTCGCAGGATTTGACTGGACGTCCCACTGCGATTTCACCCTTTAAAGATGGTGTTGGCCCTGGCATCAAACTCATGCTTGACAACCTGCGCGATGTGGTTCTGATGTTCGGCATTCGCGGTGACCATGTGCCGCTGCACAATGTTTCGCCCTTTGTGGACAAGGGACAACCGGGTTTTGGTAAAACGGGCATGCCCGTGTTTGAACCCGTGTTTGCCCTTTTCTTTTTTGCAGGAATAGTGCGCGCACTTCGTGATGCGCGCCGTGGGGCAGATCGCGCGACCCGGCGGATTTCTGCAGCCTGGCTCGTGTGGCTGGGCTGCATGTCGCTGCCGTCCGTAGTGACGCAGACCGATTCCGCCAACACCTTACGCAACTTGGGCGCAACTCCGGCGGTGGCGTATTTTGTGGCACTCGGTTGGTGGTGGGCCTGCGAAGCCACGCACCATGTGAAGGAGCAGTGGCGCAAGCACGTTTCCGTTTTGCTCATGTTACTATTGCTTTGGGGTGCGGCATTCCAGATTTTCAAACTCTGGGTACTGCACCCGCGCGTGCAAGGAATTGAACGTGCCTTCACCGCCATCAGTGCAGAACTCACTTGGGTTTGCAAACGCGATGCCAAGAGTAGCCCAATCTACGTACCCGACATGTTCTTCAACAAGTCATTTGAATTCCTGAACATTGATCGACCGGATGTTCATCGTTTCGATCCTGTTGAGGCGATTTCGCAAGGTAAAGAAAATCTGGATCATCGCATTCTTTGTACCCAGTTGGAGATGAATTATCCCGCGTTGCAAAAGTTATTCCCGAACGGTCAGATTGAGCAAGAAAAACTTTTTATGGGTAAGCAGCCATTTGCTTGGATGTTCCGTATTCCTGCCAAAGACCTGTTGCCCCGCGAAAAAGCCGCAGAGGCTGCGGCTGGATTAGGGGTACCCACGTTACAACCACCACCCGCCTCTCCCATAGAAAGAAAATAAGCATGTTCACCGATGTTCAAATTATTCCGCCCACGCCCGGTGAAAAGGGTGCGGCATTTATGGTGCAGGCCGATGGTCAGATTTATCATGCCTACCGTTACCGCATGCCCGCCGTATCGGTTACGATGGTGGTGCGCGAAAAACAACACGGTATGGTATTACTGGCAAAGCGTGGCAACGATCCGTACAAAGGATGGTGGAGTTTGCCCGGAGGCTTTGTCGAAGCCGAAGAGGAAACTACGGAGTTGGCCGCAGCGCGGGAACTGCTCGAAGAAACCGGCATTCGCGTTTCACCCGACCAATTCCGCTTGGTAGACGTTCGATCAAAACTCGACCGTGATGTGCGGTATCATGTTATTGACGTTGGTTATTATGTAGAAGTGGATGGCGCGGAGGCAGTTGCAGGGGATGATGTTTGTGAAATCCGCTGGGCTAACGCAAGTGAGGTGGAGCCTGCTGCCCTTGCTTTTGATCATGGCATTCTTTTCAAAAACGCGAAATGTTTTTTTACAAATGGGACTGAACCACTTGACAGTAAATAACAAAAATGAAAAGATACGCCATCTGTGAGGAAAGACATGTCTTTCCGAGAAAGGGTTTCCATCTTGGCTTCCGCGCTTATTGTCCTCCCTACTCTGAATGAAATTGAAAATGTCGAGCGGATGGTGCATACCATTCGCGCTCAACAATCTCCGCTGACCACTTTTGATGTGCTTATTGTGGACGATGGCAGTACCGATGGCACGGAGCAAGCTGCCATTCGCCTAACTCAGGAAGACACTCAGGTACACTTGCTCGAACGTGGGCGAAAACTGGGTTTGGGCACGGCCTACATCGCAGGTTTTCGCCATGCGCTGGAGCATGGCTATGATTATGTTGCCACAATGGATTCGGATTTTTCACACGATCCTAAATACTTGCCTGCGTTTGTCGAAGCCATCCAGAATGCTGACTTAGTTATCGGCTCGCGTTACGTGCCCGGTGGTGGTGTGCGCAACTGGCCCTTGCGTCGTAAAATATTGAGTGGAGTGGCCAACATTCTGGCTCGCTTGGTGGGGGGGCTGAAAACACATGATGGCACAACGGGGTACCGGTTGTATCGCACCGAATTTCTGCGCAAACTTGAATTAGACCGTATCACCTCCAACGGTTACTCCTGCCTGATGGAACTGGTTTTTGTCTGTCAGAAAGCGGGCGCGCGCATTGTGGAATCGCCCATTATTTTTACAGATCGCGAAGCGGGCCAATCGAAAATATCGCACAAGGAAATTTTTAAGGCCTTTGCAACGCTCTATCGCTTGGCCAAACGCAGAATCAGCGAATAAAACAGCATCGGTTATTTCCTATTCTTTTAATGCTTCAAATCCAGCGCTGACGTCGAAGAGTTCGGCATCGATGGAATCTTGCCGCAGGCGATGGAAGGCATGGGTGAGATTGTCCTGCATCTCGCCAATGTTTTTTTCTGCGCGTTGCATCGCAGCGAGACGGGCAGCATTTTCGCTGGCGAGTGATTCCGCGCAAGCGCGAAAAAGGGACACGAACAGGTATTCGGTGAGCAGCGCCTGACGGGTCACATGTGAGCCTAACAACGCTTCGGGTTGGTTACGCGTGGGCCAAGGTGCCTGCCACAACGAGTTGAGCCAGGCTTGGTCAAAGGGTAGTAGTCGCTGCAACACCGGTTTGTAAATTGCACCGGGTTGGGGCGCGTTATGAAAAAGGTAAAGAGTGGTTACTTGCTCTGCACGAAGAAGCGGTTCGAGCCGGTTAAGGATTTGACCGATGTGCGAGGAAATGGACGTGATCGCGTGGGGGGGCGGGAAACTTCCCGTTATAGGAAGGCCGGCGTCTTCAAAATGTGCGCCCACTCGTTCACTCATGGCCCAAACGGTTTTGGAACCGGGTATAGTGGCAAGAAACTGTACGGCAAAATCGGCAAGCGTTTCATTAAACTGACCGGTAAGTCCTTGATCCGTACCATAAGCGATGGCACCAATTCTTTCTTGTGTTGAGTGATTGAGAGTGGGCGGGGGTATGGTCCTATCGCGACAGGCAATGCTAAGGCCCATTTCGACCGTGCGGGAATAATCCCCGAGTGAACGCATGGCGCGTTCATACTGCCCAATGCTGGCGGCAGCAAGCGCTTTCATCGTTCGCACAACCGAGAGGAGTTCGCCCGCGCGGGTCATCTTCCGACGCAGGCTTTCGAGGGTGTCGTTCATGTCGGTTTCTGGAAAGACGCAAGCGCTTTGCCAGTGATATCGAGAATGACTTGCCGGGTACTATCACTAAGTTTTTCGGTTGAATACAACTGCGCGAGTAGATCAGCGGGAAAACTGGGAACTACGCTGCGTACCGCGTGCTCCGCGTCGCGCATCGCTTCCAACGAAACAGTGTCAAACAACCCGTTTGTCAGCGCAAGCAACACAGCGATTTGCTCTGCTATGGGAATCGGCTGAAGTTCGGGCTGTTTTAAGCAGGCGCGAATACGGCGACCATGCTCAATGGTCTGACGCGTGTGCTCGTCCAGTCGCGCGCCAAAGCGGGCGAAAGACTCCAGTTCCTCAAACTGCGAGTAGGCCAGTTTGAGTGCGCCAGTAACAGAGCGGTAAGCAGCGCGTTGCGCCTGACCACCCACGCGTGAGACCGATTTACCCACATCAATGGCGGGCAGTACGCCCAGTTCAAACAGGGTGGGGGAGGGGGAGACCTGCCCCTCGG
>DNPO01000024.1 GCA_003501375.1 Candidatus Sumerlaeota bacterium
TAGGTGTGTTGTAGAGTGAAAAGAAAACTTCGTTTTATTACTCCCGAATCCATTCAGTTGGGAATGTTACTTGCGTTGGTGGGCGGTTTCCTGGATGCCTACACGTTTGTGTGTCGCGGGGGAGTGTTTGCCAATGCGCAAACGGGCAATTTGGTTTTTATCGGGGTGCAGGTATATGCGGGCCATTTTGTGCAGGCGCTGCTCACAACGGTGCCTATTTTTGCTTTTATTCTGGGGGTCTTTCTGGCGGAAATCATCAAAGAGCGTTGGTCAACGACCAGCGTACGGCAAGCAGAAAAAATAATTTTGCTTTTGGAAATGCTGGTGTTGTTTGTTATTGGTTTTGTTCCGTCCACTGTTCCGCATGCTTTTGTTACCATCGCCATCGCGTTTGTCGCTTCCGTGCAAACCGCGTCGTTTAAGCGCTTGGTTGACTCACCGTATAGCACCACGATGTGTACGGGGAATTTAAGATCAGCCAGCGAATTTGCTTATCGCGCGATTCGTAAAAAAGATAAAGTTGCATCGGTGAGAGCGCAACGTTATACGTTAGTTCTTCTCTGGTTTGTGCTGGGGAGTTTTCTGGGAGCGATGCTGACTTTGTTGCTAGGGGTCAAGGCCGTTTGGTGCTCTGTGGCAGTATTGGGAATCGCCGTTTTTTTATTGGTGGAAAGTCCGCCGGAAGATCGGTGAGAAACTTTTGCCTTAACGATGATTGCGTTTCGCGCGTCGTAATTTTACCGAACGAGTGCAATAAAAAAATCCCCTGCCTGATGCGATTTCCTCATCGCATCAGGCAGGGGATTTTATTTTGCAACACCAGGCGCTCTTGTGAGTTCCTGTAGGTTTTCAGCGTTTACTTATTTGCCAGCGTAGACGGCCTTCATGTCCTCAAGGCTCATGGGGGCGAAGTCCTTGGCGTGGCCGGCCTGACCGAAGTCTTTGACCTTGCCGAGGATCAGTTCGTACTGGGCGGTACGAGCGGGTGCCAAGTAGTCACGGGGATCAAACTTCTCGGGAGTCTCAACGAAGACTTTGCGGATGGCAGCGGTCATGGCCAAACGGCTGTCGGTGTCGACGTTGATTTTGCGCACGCCGCGGGCGATACCGTACTGGATGTCACTCATGGGGATACCCATAGCAGCCTTCATCTTGCCACCGTATTTGTTGACCATAGCAATCAACTCCTGCGGAACGCTGGAAGAGCCGTGCATGACGAGCGGGTAGTTGGGGAAACCGGCGGCTGCCAGGTTTTTCTCGATCAACTCAATGCGCTCAAGGGCAAGTTCGGGCGGAAGAGCGTTACCTGCTGCGTCGTAACGCATGGTCTTGTACGCACCGTGGCTGGTACCAATGGCAACGGCCAGGGAGTCGCAACCGGTTTTTTTGACGAAGTCGGCAGCCTGATCGGGGTCAGTCAAGTGAGTGGTGTCATCAGCGGCAAGACCGGCACCGTGGCCGTCTTCAATACCGCCGAGTGCGCCGAGTTCGGCCTCAACGGAAACGCCGAATTTGTGGGCATAATCGACAACGGACTTGGTCGTCTCGACGTTGTACTCATAGGACGCAACGGTTTTGCCGTCGGCAGTGAGGGAGGCGTCGATCATGACGGAGGTAAAGCCGAGTTCGATGGCTTGCTTGCAGGTCTCAAGGCTGTTGCCGTGGTCCAAGTGCATGGCGACCGGGATTTCGGGGTTTTCGATAACAGCGGCTTCCATCAGTTTCTTGAGATAGATCAAGTTGGAGTATTTAAGAGCGCCGCGGCTGGCCTGGATGATGACGGGAGACAAGGTCTCCTTGCAAGCCTGCATAATGGCCTGGATTTGCTCCATGTTGTTCACGTTGAACGCGCCAACGCCGTAGTTTTTCTTAGCGGCTTCGTCCAGAAGTTGTTTTACGGGTACAAGAGGCATGAAAAATTCCTTCCGTAGGGTTTGGGTGTGGTCCGGGTCGGATGTCCAACGCCGGTATATTAGCGGTCAGGATGCCAGAGCACGAGGGAATTGTCAAAGAGAATCGGCGGGAATTCCAATCATCATGCTTCTCGCCGGGAACTGAAGTGCGGGACAATCGTCTCAACGAACCCAAGTACGGGCAATAGGGATGTTCGTTGTCTCGCCCTGTTCGTCTGCAACAAAAGTAACCATTGGATTCCCCTGAAGCCATATCATTTTTATTGACAACCCGTTGCAAATGTGGGAAAGTTCACGCTTCATGGGGTACCGTGCCCCGGGGGCTTTATTGCCCGCTCGTCCCTGCTGGATGTAGAGCATTGTAGATGTTACCTTTAACGGAGATGTAATCAAATGGCTAAAGCACTAAATCGTATTCAGGTGATCCTCGAATGCACCGAATGCCGCAAAAATGACAAACCCGGCGTGTCCCGCTATGTCACGATCAAGAACAAACGTAACACCACCGCTCGTGTCGAACTGATGAAGTACTGCAAGTACGAAAAAGTTCACACCATGCATCGCGAAATCAAATAAGGCACCGGAACAAACTCCGGCTTCCTAATGGGAGTTCCGTCCATGTCCTACTGGAAAAACTTCTTTTCCCTGGACATCGGGATTGACTTGGGCACCGCCACGACGTTGGTCTACGTCAAAGGTGAAGGTATTGTCCTTGCCGAACCGTCCGTTGTCGCTATTGATACTCAAACCCACACCATCCTCGCCGTTGGTTCGGAGGCCAAGCAAATGCTTGGTCGTACCCCTGGTTCAATTCAGGCTATTCGTCCTATGCGCGATGGCGTCATTGCCGATTTTCAAGTCACACAGGATATGCTGAAGTACTTCATCAAGAAAGTACGCGCCGGGCGGAAGACATTGCTTCCCTTTGTTCTTCCCCGCGTCATCGTGTCCGTTCCCTCCGGTATTACCGAAGTGGAACAACGTGCTGTGGAAGAAGCCGCTTACCAAGCAGGTGCCCACCAGGTCTTCCTCACAGAAGAACCCATGTGCGCCGCCATTGGAGCGGGCCTTCCCGTTACTGAACCTACTGGTAGCATGGTCATCGATATTGGCGGTGGTACCACCGAAGTCGCCGTTATCTCCCTCGGTGGCATCGTGGTCAGCAAGTCCGTTCGCGTCGCGGGTGACGCCATGGACAACGCTATCAGCCAGCACATCAAGAGCAAATATCGCTTGATGATTGGTGAACGCACCGCGGAAGAAATCAAGATTCAAATTGGCTCCGCTGATATCCTGCCCCAAGAAAAAAAGATGCTCATCAAAGGGCGCGACTTGGTGGCTGGGCTTCCCCGCACCATCGAAATTACATCAGAAGAAGTTCGTGAGGCGTTGCGTGAACCCACTTCCTCCATCGTAGATACGGTGAAGAGCATGTTGGAGCGCACTCCCCCGGAACTGGCTTCGGATATTTTCGACAAAGGAATCACGCTCGCGGGCGGCGGTGCACAGTTGCGCGGCTTAGACACGCTTCTTTCTGCGGAGACCGGTCTGCCGGTCATGATTGCAGAAAACCCGGAAACTGCCATTGTGTTGGGTGCTGGCAAGCAACTCGACTCCATCCACCTGATGGAGCAGATTAAGACCAAGCGCAGTACCTACCGCAGCAAATAACGTTGCATTTCTCACCTCAAGAAGGTCTGATCGTATGCGGCGTTTCTTTCAACCAGATCGGCCACTCTTCGTCATAGCAACCTTAGTCATTATTTGGATTGGCGCAACAGTGGCCAATTTTAATAAGGCTTATCACATTGACGACACCGCTTATCTGGAAGTTGCCCAGTGGGTTACCGTTCATCCTTTGCATCCCATGCAAGGAATGGTCAATTGGGGCAACGTTGCCACCCCCATCTCCGCCATTAACCAACCCCCGCTTTATTCTTACTGCTTGGCAATTTGGGGATTGATGTTCGGACTGGGTGAAATTTCTACACATCTCATGCAATCGCTGTTCACCCTGGCAGCGATTGCTTTTTTTTATGGGCTGGCGCGTAAAACAGTCCCACAACATGCACTGCTCGTAAGCGCATTATTCGGTCTGTGCCCGCCACTCATCACCGGGCAAAACATCATGACGGATGTGCCCATGTTGGCATTCTGGAATGCGTTTTATTTCGTACTCCTTGCATGGTCTCCACGTTCGGAATCGACTCGCTATGGGGTTGCGGGGCTGATAGCCGGAGTGGCGATTCTCATCAAATATACCAGCCTTATCCTTTTACCTGCAATTCTGCTCCACATGTTTTTATCGCGCAACCGGCGACAATGGCCGTGGCTTGGAATTCCGCTTGCCATCATAGCAACCTGGTCGGCATTTAATGTGTGGGATTGTGGCCAAATTCACATCTTAAATCGCGCGGTCACATTTGAAGCACGCAGCACGCATCTGCTGTGCTGGCTGATTACCTTGGGTGCAATCGCACCACAGGCCTTTGTATTTTACATGAAAAGTGCGCAAGGTCTGCGCTCTCGCGCTTTCTGGACAGGGTTGATCATTCTGGCGTTTTCCATTGTGATACTGGTTCTACCTGCGTATCACTTTAATTTAATATCCAGAACCCGAACGGTTGATGTTTTATACATATCATTTTTGCTCAACGGCACCATTCTGGCGTGGATGTTGATGCGACGGAGCATCAGACTCCTCCCCTTCCAATTAGAAAAAACGGACCTCGTGTTCCGACCAGATGCGCAAGATATAAACCTCTTGTCCCTCTTGCATTATTGGATGTGGGCCTCTTCTCTCTTTGTGCTTTTCTTTGCCCCCTTCATGGCCGTCCGCCATGTGTTGCCATCCATCCCACCATTATTGCTGATTTTAGCATACAACGGAGGACTTAAGACTCGACTTCGCTGGCGTATGACTACTGTAATACTGACAGTCGTACTCTCCTCTTGTTTGGCGCTTTCCGATTGGAATTACGCCAATGCGTACCGAGAAGGTGCTCTTAACGTGGCATGTCAAGTATCCCCCAAATCGCGCATCTGGTTTGTGGGCCATTGGGGCTGGCAGTATTACGCAAAAAAAGCAGGGATGCTCCAATTAACGGGAAGTCGCCCCGAAGCACAACCCGGCGATGTGTTAATTCGTCCCGCATTTGCACAAATTGAATCTATCGCACCAACGCTGCAAACGCGCACGATTAGATACTTGGCGTCTTCGCCTCAACGGGCTTTTATGCCATCGGTCGATAGAGCGAGTCTTTATGCAACCACCCTTCCATTGCTTCCGTGGCACCCCAGCCGTCAGGCATTTGAGATAATTAGCATTGAAGAAATCATCAGTAACACCACCCCACTCACCAACGCGCAGCCCCATGCACCCACAGCACCCTAAGTGTAAGATTATCTTGCGCAATTGCCTCATGCTGGTTAATTTTGAATCGGTAGAAAATACGGGGACTTGAATAAAAATACCCCTCGCCGTTATTCCATCTCGCCTTAGAATTTAAATAGCCATGCGTACACTCAACACCAAAATTCTCACCCGCGAACAAGTAGCCGACGCAGCCCGCCAGGCACGTGAAGCGGGTAAAACTGTAGGTTTCACCTCCGGCGCGTTTGACCTCCTCCACGCCGGGCATGCCGATTATCTTGAACGCGCCCGCCAACTCTGCGACATTCTGGTTGTCGCGGTCAACTCCGACGAATCCGTCCGCTCCTACAAAGGCCCATCGCGTCCCATCGTTCCCGAACGCCAACGTGCTGAACTCATCGCTGCCCTGGAATCGGTCGATTACGTCTTTCTGTTTTCCGAACGGCGCAACGCTGCCAACATTGAGGCGATTCAACCGAATCTCTACATTAAGGCCGCCGATTACAACAAAAGTACGTTGACCAGTGCAGAACTGGTGGAGCGTTACGGCGGCAAGGCCGTTCTGCTGGAAATTCAGCAACCGCTTTCGACCACAGGCCTGCTGCAAAAGGCCGTCGCGTCGCTTGGCGGACAAAGCGCCCAAACGGTTGCTGCGGATCCGACAAAGTTCTGCATGAATGTCAGCGAAGATACCGATCCGGTTTGCATAGAAAATACCAAACCCGTCAAGATGGCTCCGGCTGTTTTTCTGGATCGCGACGGCACCATCAATGATGAAGTTGGGCACCTGGGCGATCCATCCGAATTTGAACTGCTGCCTCTCGCTGGCGAAGGCATCCGGCGTTTCAACGACATGGGCTACCGCGTGGTGGTTGTAACTAACCAGCCCGGCATTGGATTGGGCCTTTTTACCCGGCAAGATTTCTTCCGCGTTACCAGCGCCATGTTCATGAAACTGCGTCCCTTTGGCGCAAAGATTGACAAGGTTTATTACTGCCCACACAACATCACAGAAGATTGCGAATGCCGCAAACCATCTGGCAGCATGGTATTCCGCGCGCAGGAAGATTTGAATCTCGACTTAACAAACAGTTATTTCATCGGCGATCGTTCCACAGATGTTGAAGCAGGACGGCGCGCCGGAGTGAAAACCATCCTGGTTCGTACCGGGCGCGGTGGCAAAGACGGCGAGTACCATGGTGCAGAACCGGATTATGTTGCAAGTAATTTGATAGAAGCCGCGCAGTGGGTGCTGGAGCAGGAACGCGGGAAAAAATAAAACCGCATCCCGTTGGTGATAGAGGCCGACCATAGGGAGATTCCAATAGATGATTCCGAAAAAAACAGACCTTCCTGGGTGGAAATGGAAAGGATTCATTTACTGGGATAAAAATGATCCCCGTCTTGTTATTTGGTACCAAAAGCAACGGGGATGGGGCAATGATGTAACATTTAATGCGGCACATTTCCGAGCATGGATTCTTGCTCTTGCGCTACCCCTCTTATTCCTTTTGTTCACAGCCGGCCCCGTATTTATCCTATTGGCCTTGAAACAGCACTATTGCCACTGAAAACAGACTTATAAATCAAAGAGGGGTGAGACCTAATTGCAACACGTCAAGTTGCGCCCTGCACTGTTTCTCGCATCGAGAACCCTTTGAATTTTTGTGGCGTTTACCGCATAATCATAGTGCGGTTAATGGCAACCGCTGTTGCATTCTCAATCTTCAGGAGGATAAAAACATGCGATCTCCTTCCCTTTGCGCCACAGCGCTCGTTCTCGTCTCTTACGCCCTTGCACCTTCCACTCTTCCCGCAGCCCATGAAAGCACCCCCACTGCCGCTGAGCGTCCGTTAGATGCGTCGCGCCAGACGGCGCTGGTACGAGCGGCGGAAGTCGCCGGCCCCAGCGTGGTGTGCATTGGAGCGGAACGCACTGCTCTGGTGCGACGCGGCCTTTCGCTGGGCGAAGACCCGTTTAACACGTTCTTTAACCCCGCTCCGACCTATCAAAAAATGCGGCAAAAAACACCCTACCTCGGATCGGGTATCGCGGTGGATCGCGAGGGACACATCGTCACCAACTTTCACGTCGTAGATGGCGCGGAACGTGTTTTTGTCACGTTGCACAACGGCAAGGAGTTTGAAGCGGAGTTGGTGGACGCTGACGCGATTTCCGATATTGCCATTCTAAAAATCAACGCGCCTGAAATCATTTCCGCCACGTTGGGCGATTCCGATGATGTGCGCTTAGGCGAGTGGGCGCTGGCCATTGGCAATCCCTTTGGTGCTCAATTGGGCGACCCCACACCCACCATCACCGCAGGCGTTATCAGCGCTAAGAATCGTTACTTCCGTTCGTCCGATCAATCGCCTCGCCTGTACGAAGGAATGATCCAAACCGATGCAGCCATCA
>DNPO01000025.1 GCA_003501375.1 Candidatus Sumerlaeota bacterium
ACGAGGTAACAGATTTGGTTTGCGCGGTGAGCAAATCCAACGCACGCCAGACAAAGGCGCGCTTTTCGGCGACATCTTGGCAGAACAATCGCTTGCCCAATGAACTCTTTTTAATCCCTAACAACTCACTCACGTCTACAACATCTACGCAGTGCAGCACATAAACAAACGCATCGGGTTGCCCACGCAGTACCCCGCGCAGCATTCGGCTCGATATGCCCCAACCGAGCGCCATGCCGATGCTGGCGTGTACCGGCATGCGTGTCCACCGAGTGACTGCCACAGGCAACTCCACTAGTCCGTTTGTGTTTTCCGCCACCCGCCACGGACATTCCAAACTAGGAAAATAGGGGATTCGCGGAGCCTTCCAAACGGGTCCCCAGCCGTAATGTCCTTTGACCGCGCCACTGCCGCCGCCCTGATTCAACAACCGGGAGGCCAAACGCAATGGGCCGCCGAGATACGTTGGAAGCATGGATGAATCGTAAGCAAACCCCGCACGCGCCACCGCTTGCAACATGGCAGGCGACGCGTCAAATCCCGGCGCTCGAAATCCCTGGGGGCGCACTCCCACCGCACGTTCCACGACATCTGCTGCTCGCGTAATTTCTGTATTTAACGCATCCACAGGCAGGCTGCCTAATCCAATGCGATGGTGGTACGAGTGACACGCGACCTCATGTCCGGCATCGACCGCTTTTCGGAGCCACTCGGCTTTGGCCCCCACTTCGCAGTCGCGCCCAATGGCAAAAAATGTCGCCCGGATTCCTCGACTCTTAAACGCATCCAAAAACCACCGCATACTCTCTTCGAATAGCGCGTCATGTTCGACATCATCCGTACTCACGGGCAGGCCGTACACTTCCTTCACCGCCCAGAGGCTGTCGAGGTCTACCTGAACCAGAAGGTGCGATGCGGTTGGTTGCACGGTTTAAACCTTTCCCTTTACACCATCAACACCGGGTTTTCATGGATGGGGGGAAGTGTCTCTTTCGGTGGAAAGACCTCCCACACCGGGCCGTATTGCTCCAGATAGTACAGCGAGTAGCAGCGCATAAAATAGGCAATGGGGAGCAAGGCGATGGAAGACACCACTGGCAGAAAGCCGAGGCAACAGAAGCAGCAGGTGCAGAGGATTACTAACAGGGCAATAAGTCCCGTAGCGATGCGCAGTATCCAACGAACGATAACATATACGACCAAGCCGCCCACATAGCCCGGCATAAGCGCTGCGCGGAAAACGCCGATTGCCTCCCATGTTCGCAAGCGTCGCAAGTACATGATCGGGACAATAAAATCCCCGAGAAGTGTTTCTGCCACTCCCCAGAAAATCAAGGTGGGAAATATGAGAACGAAACTCAATGCAAGGAAGAGAAAGTAGGATGAGCCCTTCGTCAATGCCTGAAGTTCCGCGATATTCGAACTGCCTTGGATAATTTTTAACGCGAGCGAAAGCCCTTCCTCATCCGGGCGGAGGGCTTGCACCAGCATAGGAATCGCGGCAATGAAAAGAAATAAGAGCAACAGGCCTCCCAGAATTTGCCCAAACCAGAATCGAAACCAGAAAAAACTCCAAGCGGTTTCACGGAATTCAGCCCACGGTGCTTTTATCTCCGCGCGATCGTGTACTACATTATCCAGAAACATAAAACGCCCGCGCGCAGATAACCAATGAATTACTAAGAAAATTGCGAAGATGAGGCAGAATAAAAATACTATTCCGATGATGACCACAAACATATGATCCACTCCCCATTTACGCCTTGCGTTATTTGCGCTTCCAACTGTTGTTGGGTGGCCTCCACTCGTGCGTTGCCTGTTTTGGCGTTAGAATGACCGCTGCCGCTAAAACCTCCTCCGCTGCCTTCTCCCAGCGCTGCCAGAAAAACACAGAATCCGAGAATGACCCACTTCATCAAATCAAACGGTTGAAACAGGGCTTCTCGCGTACGGTCAATCGCTTTGCTAATGGGGTCTACGGGGGATAACATAAGAATCTCCGTGAAACATGAAATGGCATCAGAGGGCTTGGTCTGAGCGCTGGGCCATCATACAAAAAAAGCGACCTAAAAAGGACGCTTTTTTTTGCTATCTGCACATGACTTACTCGAACAATTTTCGTTTGCGCAAATACGCCGGAGTCTCCAAGTCATTCTGAGGGTCTGGCGGTGTTTCCGCTACGGGAACGGTTGCTGCTGTCGGTACGGTTTTCCACAAATCCGTGGGAGGCAGTTGCTGGGCAATACCTGCGCTTGCCGCAGGCGTTGCAGTGGGAATGGCAGTGGGCTTCGAAAAGTCAAAGCGCGGCGCGGTCGTTTGCTGCGAAGCGGTTGCAGCCGTGGGCGGCATTCCGGGACGTAGTGCGGCGGCTGCATGTACGCGCGTTTCTTCCCCGCGCTCTGGCTCGGACATCATGGCCTTCAACTTGGTTTCAAGGTCAATTTCAGTTTTTCGTCCGGCGAGCGGGTCTTTGTTTTGCTTGGAAGCGAAGCGGACTTCTTCGTCCGGGAAGCCGGTGGCGATAATCGTCACGCGCATCTCGTCCTTCATTTCCGGATCGATCACCATACCAAAAATAATATTTGCATCGGGGTCGGCGCTCTCATAAACCATCGAGGTTGCCATATTGACTTCCTGCAGCGACACATCGGGACTTGCCGTGATCGAAATCAGCACGCCGCGCGCGCCCTCAATCACAATCTTTTCCTGCAGGGGACTGGCGCATGCCTTCTTGACTGCTTCGGTTGCACGGTTCTCGCCCTTGCCAACGCCGACGCCCATCACCGCACCGCCAGTTTCGCCCATAATCGTGCGCACATCCATAAAGTCTACGTTGATCTCACCGGGCACGCTGATGAGTTCACTGATGGCCTGCACGCCCTGCGCCAGCACGCGGTTGACCATGTCAAACGCTTCGACCAGCGGGGTTTTTGGCCCAACAATATCAATCAGTTTGTCATTGAGAATGACAATTTTTGTATCGACGAATTCGCTGAGTTTCTTCAGCCCCATCTCGGCGCGTTTAAGGCGTTGCGGGCCTTCAAACGCGAACGGCTTGGTTACGATGGCAACGGTAAGCAGCCCAAGGCTCTTGGCAATTTCCGCCACCACGGGCGCAGCGCCCGTTCCGGTGCCCCCTCCGAGACCCGCAGCAATGAACACCATGTCGCAGTTTTTCAGCACCTCGGTGATTTTATCTTTGGAGGCCTGCGCGGCCTTTTCGCCCAGCGCCGGATCGCCGCCACATCCCATGCCGCTGGTCATTTCGATGCCAACGTGCAGTTTGGTCGGGCAGGTCGACAGGTGCAGAGCCTGGCTGTCGGTGTTGATATTGCAGAACTCAACCCCCGAGAGGCCCATATCAATCATGCTGTCAACGGCGTTGCATCCACCGCCGCCAACGCCTACCACGCGAATGCGTGTGGCCACATGTTCTTCCTCAACAAATTGAATGGGGGGCATAAATTAAATCTCCTATTCCGTAATTGCTTCACCCAGAAAATCCAGAATACGGCGCATGCCGCTTCGTGTCGGTTGACTTTTTCG
>DNPO01000324.1 GCA_003501375.1 Candidatus Sumerlaeota bacterium
GCGCCAACCTGCAAACAACCGTTTCTGTTCTCTTAAAAATTATGAAGGAATACATGGATGTTTCCTGCGGAATGTTCACGTTGCACCACCACAAAACGGGAACGATTTACATCCACCAAAGCATCGGTCTCTCAGAAAAGGAGCGCAAACGCGGCGTTTACAATCTTGGCGAGGGAATTACCGGAAAGGTTGTCGAAACCAAGCAGGCAATCATCGTCCCAAAAATAGGCGAAGAACCCATGTTCTTGGGAAGAACGCATAGCCGAACCGATGATCGTCTGGAGTATTCTTTTGTTTGCATTCCCATTTTACGTGGGAAAAAAGCCTTGGGCGCCATTAGCGTTGAGAAGCACTACACAAGCCAGATCGCACTCGACAATGACGTCGACCTGCTCACTTTTGTCGCGTCCATCATGGCGCAGTCGGTCGAACTTTACCTTTTAGAAAACGAGGAAAAAACTTACTGGGAAAGTGAAAACCGCCGTTTGCAGGAG
Organism: Candidatus Sumerlaeota bacterium; assembly: GCA_003501375.1. Taxonomy (GTDB): domain Bacteria; phylum Sumerlaeota; class Sumerlaeia; order UBA8349; family UBA8349; genus UBA8349. The sequence goes on from DNPO01000324.1 coordinate 495, forward strand.
GCGCTGAAGGAAAAATTTCGTCCCTCCAACATCATTGGTAATTCCTCGCGGATGCGCGAAGTATACGCCATGATTGAGAAGGTCGCGAAAACCCGCACCACCGCGCTCATCCTGGGAGAAAGCGGCGTGGGAAAAGAACGCTTTGCGAATGCTATTCACTACAACAGCGCTTACTCCGATGGCCCGTTCGTCAAATTCAACTGTGCGGCATTGCCCGAAAGTATTATCGAGAGCGAACTTTTCGGGCATGAAAAGGGAGCCTTCACGGGCGCTGGAGTGTTGCGCAAAGGACGCTTCGAAGAAGCGGACGGTGGCTCCATTTTCCTTGATGAAATCGGAGAACTCTCCCTTTCCATGCAGGCAAAATTACTGCGCGTTCTTCAAGAAAAAACCTTTGAGCGCGTCGGTGGAAACAAACCGATTCGTGTTAATATCCGCATCATCGCCGCAACGAACCGCGACCTGAGCAAGATGGTAGCAGAGGGAACATTTCGCGAGGACCTTTTTTATCGCCTGAACGTATTTCCCGTTGTGATCCCGCCGCTGCGCGAACGCGGAAGCGACATTATTTCTTTATGCGATCACTTCGTGTTAAAGTGCGCAAAGGAAAATAATAAAAATATTACGAGAATTTCCACACCCGCCCTGCAAATGCTGGTGAATTACGACTGGCCGGGAAATGTGCGCGAGTTGGAGAATGTGATTGAACGTGCGGTTATTTTGACTGAAGACGAAGTTATCCACGCACATCACCTGCCACCATCCTTGCAAAACGAACCAACAGCAGGGATACATCCGCAGTTGGAGTCAAAGATTGAAACCCTGGAATATGAGTATATCGTCGATGCCCTAAAAAAAACGCGCGGACACATTACCAACGCAGCCAAAGAGTTAGGCATGACGCGCCGAATGCTGGGACTGCGACTGGAAAAATATAGAATCAATTATCACGCATTTCATTAGTAACCATGATCTCATTCTACGTTGCAATCAAATCAAGATTCGCGGATTTAAGTACAATCCCCCCACCTGGGGATAAACAAAACGGTGAGTTGAGTTATTCTACTCCCAACGCCCCACAGAAGGGGAAGATGGGAGCAAAGATTCACTCAACTCACCGACGAAGAACGTATCGAAATTTACGCCCTTTTGAAAGCCACAATCTCAAAACGCAAAACAGTCATCAAGCGGATTTATATTTTGCCATGCGCCATCTCAATACACGTCGTCGAAAAGTTCTTGGCTTTCTCACACCCACCCAGGCGTTTTATCAGAACACTTCACCCTCAGCCGGGGGGATTAGGACTTGAATCCGCCTCTCCTTAAATGAAGGGTAGCCATGACCATTTACCACCCTTGGCCCGGCTCAGCGAAAGGAAATAGACGCAGTTTTCCTGCATCGGAAGCGTGGTGGTAAACGTTCCATTTACCTGCACCGTTTTTTCAGAAACGGGTTTTCCGCTGGATAGTTTTTGCAAATCCGCCACGGCCTCTCGGCTTAAATCGCTCGGCTGCTTCATTTCAAGATAACGCGAATATGAATCGTTTTGCTGATAACCGATCTTGTAAATGGCCAAGTTGTATTTCCCTTTGGGAAGATTTTTCACATTGACCGTAACATTGCCTTTTTCGCGCGTGGGGTGGGATTTGAAAAAGTAATCCTGATTGCTCACTTTTCCATTATCCGTCGGAGCCGTAAGGTCCCACAGCAAAATTTGTGCGCCACCCTTGGCGTCAGTGCAAACGTACGACGACTCATTGGAATTTTTCAATTCCGTTTCACCAAGCATTGATAGATATTTATACGCCCAGAACGCTGGTTTGCGAATGTCCTGGTAATTGATCAAACCAAACCCGCCGTGGAACGGACGCCCCGCCGGGCCGTTTTCCTCAAAGACGTCGGTGAATGTCCAGTAACTCATCGAACCCATTGCTTCGCTGTGCCGGAGTTGTTCGAGAATGAACGGCGCGGAGAAATAGGAATCGTGAATCGGATCGCGCGGCGAATAGGATGCGCTCCATTCCGTGATGTGAATCGGCAGTTTGGGTTTCGAGGTTTTTTCGATAATTGGCAGTTGACTGTTGGCCCCATCGACAACAGAATGCAGGTTTTTTTCCAGATAGAGTTTCTGGTTGCCGTATAGGTCCAGTCCGCTCGGGCCACCGCCAAGTCCGTAGGAGTGGAAACTGATAAAATCAATCGCTAACCCTTTTTGTTCACACAGATCGATCAGTTCCTTCGTCCAACAAGGCCCCGCCCCAGACGGTCCGCCGACGATGTAATCCGCATTTACACTTTTCACCGCTTTCGACGTATGCTCGTAGAGTTTAAAATAGGCGTCTTTTGCCGTGGTATCTTTCGCTGGTTGCCAAAACATGCTCAGGTTTGGCTCGTTCCATATTTCAAAACGCCACGTCTTGACTTCCTGCGCGCCATAGCGTTCTGTCCAGTGCTGCACGAGCGCCGTAATGAGCGCGTCCCATTTCGCGTAGTCTTTGGGAGGGGTAACGTTCGCCTTCCACCAAAAAATAGTTTCTTTGCCGGACGCGAGCGCGTTGGGCATGAAACCCAATTCCACAAACGGCTTCATGCCGATGGACAAAAGGAAATCGTAAACGTCATCAATATATTGCCAGTTGTAGTGCGGCTCGCCTTTGGAATCTTCGGAATAAACCCCGAGTTCATCGTGCAGCAACCCGTGCATGCGAATATATTTGAAGCCGATCTCTTTATGGCACTCCTCCAATTGGCGACGCCACCCGTCGCGCAATCCTTCGCCGACGCGCCCAGCACCAACGCAATCCTGCCAGGCCATCGAGCGGGGCCCTTTGACTTGCTGCAAATCTGCGTTGATAACGCGGTTGGATTCTTCACTGTGTGCAATGGTTAAATTTCCAGCAAAGGCAGGTGCAAGCAAAAAAGCCATTAAACAACAAAACAATTTACTCATGGTGTTTCCCCTATTTGTTTTGAGATATATTCCTAATATCCGTGCTCTCTAAACCAACTCTTGCAATCTGCCTCCTACTTCTTTCCTTCCCCGTTCTTGCTCTGCAAAATGAGCAACAGGGCCGGGCAATCATTTCGGCGCGTTAAGCACCGCATGGTAAGCGGGCTTGGGATGCCCCGCGCGATCAAAGAGTAACGGATGTTCGGTGCGGCCCTTGATCGGCCACCCGTTCAACCAGGATTGGCCATCATCCAATCCCCAAAAAGTTACCCGGGTTACGGTACCGCGATGTTTGAGATACACGCCGAAAAGATCAGCATATCGCTTGGCCAATTTCTCCTGCATATCATCCGGGAAGCCCTTCGTATAGGGATCAAGTTTAGGATCAGCCTTTTCTTTGCGGTTTATATCGGCATCCCCGGGTTTTTTCGAAGCGGGCAACACGTCCACATCCAACTCAGTAATCATTACTTTTAGTCCGAGTTTACCAAAATCCGAAATGGCGTCATCCAAATCCGTAAGTTTGGGCCAGGTAAAAGTAACGTGTTCCTGAATGCCCACGCCGACAATCGGAATACCAGCGGCTTTTAGTTTACCCAGCAGTGCGATTGCGCCTTTGCGTTTGATGGGATTTTCCAAGAAGTAGTCGTTGTAATAAAGTTCCGCATTCGGGTCCGCCTCGTGCGCAAACTCGTATGCCTTCACCAGATAATCGTCTCCGATGATTTCCAGCCAAGGGGTTTTCCGTAACGAACCGTCTTCATCCAGCGCTTCGTTCGCTACGTCCCATCCCTTCACACGGCCTTTGTAACGCCCGACAACGGTATGAATGTGATTGCGCAGGCGAATCAGAGCAGCGTATCTCTATCGACCCTGGCGCCTTTGGCACCCTTGAAAAGCCAGGGTGGAGTGAAGTAATGCCAGGCAAAGGTATGGCCAATGACAAACATGCCGTTTTTGTTGCCGAATTCGACATACTGATCGGCAGCCGTAAAATCATACCTATTTTCTTCGGGATGAATTTCCTGCCATTTCATCACATTTTCTGGGGTAATAGTATTGAAGTCGGATTTGATCAGCCCGGCACCCACAGCATCTTTTTCCGTGAACTGAGCCTCGTTCATCGCAACTCCGATGAGGAATCGATCTTTGTATGCTTCCTTGAGCGAGGGCCGCGCCTCCTCCCCCAGAACCTGCTGTATAACGGGTTGCTGGGCGTAGGTACCGTTTGCCATCAACACAGCAAGCGTAAGAATAAGCGCCCACGGGAACTTCAGGGGGAGCAGGCGTTTTTTCATAGAGACCCTTTTTTTCTGATTTAATTGAATGAAACGTTGATGGACATTTTTTGAATTATCGACGAACCGCGGGTTGAGGTTGCGACGGGCTGTTGACGGGCGCGACAGGGACAGCGTCAATCACAGCAAAGTAAGCGGGTTTGGCGTGATAAGATCGGTCGAAAAGCAGCGGGTAATTCGTACGCCCCTTGATCGGAAAGTTGTCCAGCCAAGAATCCCCATCGGTAAGTCCCCAAAACGTCACGCGGCTCAGCGTACCCCGATGCTTGAGGTATACCCCAAACAATTCGGCATACCGCCGGGCCAGTTTCTGTTGCATTGCCTCCGGGAGAGCGGTTTTGTAAGGATTCAACTTCGGGTCAGCCGCTTCTTTGCGGCTCACGTCCGCGTTACCCGCACCCCCGGGTCGCGAGGGCAGCACATCGACGTCCAACTCGGTAATCATTACTTTTAAGCCCAATCGCCCGAAATCAGCAATTGTCTCATCCACCTCTTGGGGTTTCGGCCAGTTAAGATCGTAATGTCCCTGAAGTCCCACGCCTGTAACAGTTACCCCGGCGGCCTTTAATTTTCTGAGCAGTGCGATCGCGCCCTTGCGTTTGCCCGGAACTTCCAACCGATAATCGTTGTAGTAAAGTTCCGCAGTCGGATCGGCCTCGTGTGCAAACTGGAAAGCCTTGGCAATATACTCTTCGCCAATTATTTTCTGCCACGGGGATTTGCGCAGCGAGCCATTTTCCTCCATGATCTCGTTTACCACATCCCACCCCCTCACGCGCCCTTTGTAACGTCCGACCACGGTTTGAATGTGGTCCCGCATCCGCGCGAGTAGTGTCTCACGGTCTACATCACCACCTTGGGCATTTTTGAAAACCCAGTCCGCCGTCTGACTATGCCAGACTAGGGTATGGCCAATAATAAACATTCCATTCTTGTTGCCAAACTCGATAAATCGGTCTGATTCTTCAAATCTGTACTTGCCTAATTGGGGATGTACCGCATCCCATTTTAGGAGATTCTCTGGAGTAATGGAGTTGAATTGTCCTTTGACAAACGCAGTTTCCGCCGGATTTTTCGCCATAAACTGAGAATCTTTTACAGATACTCCAATCAGAAACTCGTTTTTGTACGTGTTCTTGAGCGATAACAACTCAGTTTCCGCATTTCCATTGCTGCAAGGCGCGAACGATGCCATTGCCAAACCGGTTACCAAAAGAAAGAAAGCCTTATGTTTCATGTTCATTGCAGTCCACACCTAACGAACTCCAAAGCGGAAAAGTGAATCACCATTCAACCCTTACAAATGTCCACCCACGGGAATTCGTATCCTGTTTTCGTTTGCGATTTGTATCCTCTATTTACATTGTCCCTATTTGAAAAGACTCTCTCATGCGTGCGTGCGGCGGGAAAACCACGAGGTCAGCGATTGCGAGAGAGTCGGCACCCTACTGGGTTACTGGATTCCAACCCAGTTCCTTAGTCAGCGTCTCAATCCATTGTCGAGCCATCTTCTGCTGGGTCTTGACGCTCGGATGCCAGTCTGAACCCATACCGTCAATCTTTGCGTTCTGCACACCGAAGTGAATCTGATGCAATTTGGTTTCTCCCTCGGCCTTCATCTCATCCTCAATCCGCTGCATGTATCGTTTGAGCGTACTCAATACCTTCCGATCAGGTGGCCATTGGTCCTGCATCATGGTTCCGGAGGCGATGTAGATCACGGCATTAGGATAATTTTTGCGCACGTGCCGCAGGAATTCCTTGTAGGCACCCGTCCATTTTATCTCATCTGGATTTTCTTGCCCGCCGAAATCATTCGTCGCCAAGTTAATCAACACAACATCGGGTTGCCAAGATGCAAAATTCCATGTGCTTTGCGAATCGTTAGGCAGCGTCAGGTCGTAAATCGCTGGAATCGTCTTATCTGGCCACATCTTCTTCCCCGACCACGCCACGCAAACATACTCAGCACCGAGTTCACGAGCGGTGATTGCTCCATAGGTCAACCACGCATTTTCGGTAGCCGCAGCAAAGTGCTCCTTTTCGTTGGCTCCCTCGTTGCCATAGCCACAGGAGATTGAATCGCCAATAACTTCAATCTTGCGCGCAAGGCGCTGGGGCTTAAGCAATTTTCCCCCAGCATTCACATAGAAACCCGTGAACTGCATCATCCCCACCATCGCTTCGGTGCGTTTCATCACGCGTGCGACATGCTCCCCTTCGGACAAACCACGAGCCAAGTCGACCACGTTTGCACCTTTGACCGAATGCACAATTTGGCGGGGAGTATTATCGACAATGACCTCAAGGTAGTTGTCGCCGCTTTCCTGGATACCTGCTTGCAGATCGGTACCTCGGAAGCGGATGGTTACCATACAACCTGACCACTGGCACCGCGGGCCAGCCGCATCGCGCATATCAAATCGTCCCGTGTAATAAAGATTGGGATCTGTCGGTTTGATCTCCACCGGCAACGTTCCCTGGGCCGCCGAAGCGACTTCCAGCGTTGATAGCGCCATCAGCAGCACCATAGACACTACCCATTTCCACATAACCTTGATCTCCCTTTCTTTGACCTCAACGGGGGCTTTACAACCCTGGCTTTATTTTTCAACTCCATTTTTAAACAACTTCAGATCGATTGCTTCCCCCATCATTTTATAGCCTTCATCACTCGGGTGCAAATGATCCCCACTGTCTGCCGCCTTCAACAATTTAGCAGGAGCCTGTGGATCACGTGTTACCGCATCGAAATCAATCACCGCATCAAA
>DNPO01000156.1 GCA_003501375.1 Candidatus Sumerlaeota bacterium
CGTTTTTTCTCTTGACTTAGACTTATCATGGATGTCCCCGATACCTGCCCAGCGCTCTTCGATTAAACGGCGCAAACCACGTTTGGCAATTTTGCAAAACGCTGGGTTGCACCCAAGCAAATTCAAACATGGATATACAGGATGTACAGGATTTTTATCCGGTGTATCTTGGACATCCATGTTTAAATTTATTTTGCTGTTGCGCCATCACTATCCAGAACCACCAGCGGGCGGTAACCCCGCGCGATAATCCCTATACGACGTTTGGGATAATCCATCGCGCAAATCTGGTCGCCCAAGGCAAAAATAAACCGATCCCCCGGCAGCACGGAAAGGTTATGCAAAGGCCAAGAGTAAATCGGCGTATTAAACACATCGTGTTCTGATCGAATGCTATTTCCGGTATGCGAGTATAAATACCAACTGCTGGCGGTGTAAAACTCCCTTCCATTTTTCTCTGGCATTCTAAAATCCGAACACAATCTTGGGGTAAACCTTAAAAACCACCCAATGTTCTTTCCCGGAGAAAGAAGTTCTTTTTCCGTATCGTATTTAAAGTCATGCAAGTTTGGCCTCCACTGCTCCTTACGCACGAAATCCTGTTTCAGAATCGAGCATCCATCCCCATCAATCAAACACAGATCATACGTTGCAGTGGTCGCTCCATCTTTCAACCATAGCAAGGACTTGTTTTGCACCACGGCATGATCCAACTTGAGATACTCTTCCTGTCTCGTGCCATCCAGATGGCTTCGCAAAACTTTGTCTCCGCTGGGGGAAAAGTAATAGACGCTTGCGCCTGAGTCTTTCAGGAAGGAGAGATCGTGCGTCTTTTCATATCCGCTGATGGAGTTGTGGTGCATCTGATACAAAAATATCGGCGCGGCCAATAGGTAGAAGGGTATGTGGATAAGAAAAACAGCCTTGATTACTCTCTGGAATTTTTTGTCCGTGATGGAAGAAAAACACATGGCTAACGCAACAAAAGGGAACTCGAACAAAGCAGACAAGCAATACTCCATCAACCAAGCGACATAAGGATACCAGAAGAAGTTGTAAATGGTGAGTCCCGATGTGGGCAGTAGAGCATCCGGGGGCAAAATCATTCCCAAGAATCCAGAAAACGCATTGGCAAAGAACAGAATTACAAGGGAAGTCCATATGTTGCATTTGAACCACCAACGCAAAAGCACAGATTCCAAAATGGCGAGTCCCAGCATAAAGGCAAGAAAGTACTCCATAATAAAACGCATTGTAAAACCCGCGATCAAAGGCGCACCGCTGTTTGCGGAGGCTGTTCCCGGCAGGAGCGCGAGAAAACCGAGCAAAAACAAGGGGAGAAAATTGGAAAGAATCCGTCGTCGAAAAATGGTTTTCATATGCGTTAGTTCCTCAGGTGTATCGTAGAGTTCTCCCGACCTGATTGTCAAGCGCGGACAAAATCCTCATGGTTTTTTAACAGGAATTGGGAGCATCTCCTCCTGCGGAAGACGCTCCCGACCTGTTAAAAAACAACAAGTTCCTGTTGCAAAACCACAGTTTTTTCTTTACCATTTTGCTGGTGAGAATCCCTTTCCCAGAGCAAGGACACAAACATGAACCAACAGACACCTTTCGAGCGGGAACCTTTTCCTTCCACATCAGAAAAATTTCCCCCGTGGGAAAATATGGGATTTGAGCGCTGGTGGACAACGGTTAAAGGGATGTTTGTTGCCCCATCGGATTTTTTCAGTCGCATGGCTATTTCAGGGGGATTGGGACGTCCATTGATCTTCGGAGTCATCGGTGGCTCTGTTGGGGGGATAATCGCCCAAGCGTACAGTCTCATTTCCAGTTGCGTTACCAACCAACAGACCGGTCAATTCCTGATACAGGTTGCCCTGATTTTTCTGATGCCATTATTGATGATTTTGAGCCTTTTCTTGTGCTCGGGGACAACGCATCTTTTGCTGAAACTGGTCGGTGGCGCACGGTATAATTATGAAACGACCTTTCGTGTGTACGCTTATCTTACGGGTTCCTTGGGATTACTCGGCGTCATTCCATTTTGTGCGACCCTTTTATGCCTGACTTGGGGCACTATTGTAGAAATTATTGGCATATCAAAAGCGCATCAAATCTCAATAGGCAAAGCAATATTTGCTGTGCTGATACCAACACTATCCTGCTGGGGATGCCTGGCGGCAATGGTGGGTAGCGAACAGGGATTGGGCGGAATCATTAAACTGTTCCTGTTTTAACTGCTTTCAATTGGCCATTGCCTATTGCCTTTCCACTTGCAACCTCCCGCAAAAATGCTACCCTGAATCGTTGAGAAAGGAAGGGCTGTATGCTGGAGAAAGCAGATTATTTACAGATTAAAAAACGCGCATCGATTTGCATTCGGTGCGGAAAGCCTTTTACCGCGGATGAGCCGTGTCCGTCGATTTTGTTGGAAACGGGCGAAGGTGCCGCCTTGCAACAGCCGGAGCCGGTGATAGCCACGCCGGAGGCCGGAGAAAATACAGAAGCACAGGTGCCGATGGAAGCCGCGCCCCCGGTAGTCGAGGTCGTTGCGCCGAAAAAATCGGCTGAGGGCAAGAAGGCGGATGCCGCTGCGGCTGAGCCGGAGGAAGATGCTTTTCAGCGTGTGGACTATTGTACCGCCTGCTGGACGGAACTGAAGGAGCAGGCCTATTTTTCCTACTGGGTTGGAAAACCCAATGTGGCCAATGGCCCGGCAAAAAGACTTAATCGTGCCGAGCGCAACGTGGCGTTGGTGGCGTTGTTCGATTCGCTGAGCGACCGGAATGGTGTGGAGAGTGATTATACGCCGCACTTGTTTTTTCTGGCGCATCTGCTGATGCAATATCGTATTTTCAAATGGATACCTGCGTTGCGTGATCCGAAAACCGGGGCGAAAACTTTGCAGTTTACGCGTTCCGATTCCGAGGACCCGGTGTTGATTCCCGATATGGAACTGGCGGACGATATGATTGTGACGATCAAGACGGAGATCGAGCAATATCTCGAACGCAGCACGGGGCAGGCGATTCAACTCTAAAACACTATCCACAGATTTCACAGATTACACAGATTAACCCCCAAAACAAATTTTGGCAGCGAATTGTCTCGGGTTTTTCTGTTGGGTTTTAATCTGTGAAATCTGTGTAATCTGTGGATATCTTTTTTGCCTTGCGTGGAACTCTTATGACAACTTCGCTCATTACCATTCCCGGGCTGGGTTCTGTTGATGCAGACTCCGGCTTGATTTCACTGGAACGCTGCTCCGACGGCATGTTTGCTGTGGGGCGCGACGGCGTGCAATCCATTACTGCCACCGGCGATAGGAAGGTCGAGTTCATCGCGTTCGCCGATCATAGCCTGGCCTATGTGAAGTCCAGCATGGGCTACCCGGCGTACTACCCCGTGCATCCGGTGCGGCTCGACAAACCCATCAAGGCCGTGTTGATGGACTTGGATGGTACCAGCGTTCGTAGCGAGGAATTCTGGATTTGGATCATTCAGCAAACGGTGGCGAGCCTGCTCGGGGATGCAACGTTTGAATTGGAAGAGGCGGATTTGCCCTTTGTTTCCGGGCATAGTGTTTCGGAGCATTTGCAGTACTGTATCAAAAAATACTGCCCGGACAAAACGGTGGAGGCTGCACGCACGTTTTATTTCGAGCACACGAACCGCGAACTCGACGCGATCATGCAGGGGGGCGGACGGACGGGTGCGTTCAAACCATCGCCCGGATTGAAAGAATTTTTATTGGAATTGAAGGCGCTGGGGGTTAAGATTGGTCTCGTAACCTCTGGACTTTACGAAAAGGCTTGGCCCGAAATTCTTTCGGCGTTTCGCGATTTGGACATGGGCGATCCGAAAGAATTTTACGACGCGATTATCACGGCGGGCTATCCCATGCGTGCGGGCGAACCAGGCACGTTGGGCGAACTGTCCCCCAAGCCGCATCCGTGGTTGTACGCAGAAACCTGTCGGGTTGGGTTGGGCATCGGGTTTGAAGAGCGTCATCACGTGGTGGGGATTGAAGACAGCGGAGCAGGCGTGTGTTCGATTCGCTTGGCAGGTTTTTCCGTTATCGGTTTTGACGGTGGCAATATTCCGCAGAGTGGTACGCGGGCGTTGTGCGATTATTATTGCAAGACGTTTGAGGAAATGTTGAAAATTTTAAAATAATTCCCACTGTACCCCTAATTATGATAGAGGATTTCCACCATGTTAAAAACAGGTCTTTGTTCCGTTACCTTTCGCAATTTATCCCCGCAAGAAATCATTCAGTTAGCCGCAAAAGCCGGTATCAACGGCATTGAGTGGGGGGGAGATTTGCATGTACCGTATGGCAATTTAGAACTTGCCGACGAGGTGCGTCAGCAAACCCTCGACGCCGGGCTGCAAGTGTCTTCGTATGGTTCTTATTATCGCGTGGGCGGGGAGTCGCCGGAAATTGTTTTTGAAGATGTGGTGGAAACGGCGCAAACGCTGGGCGCACCCGTTGTCCGCGTTTGGGCGGGCAAACAGGCTTCTGCCGTTGCGAGCGAGGAACATCGCGCCAAGGTAGTCGAAGATGCACGGCGGATTTGCGACATAGCGGCAAAGGCAAATGTTCGCATTGCGTTTGAGTACCACAACAATTCATTAACCGACACGGCAGAGTCCGCCGTGCGTTTGTTTCAGGCGATCAATCACGAAAACTTGCGGAGTTATTGGCAGCCGCCGGAGGGCATGAATTACGAAAATTGCCTCGACGGATTGCATCTGGTTTCGCCGTGGCTGTCGCATGTGCACGTGTTCCAGTGGACGGTGGAGAATGGCAAGGTAATTCGGCATGCACTGTCGCATGGCGCAGATCGCTGGCGTGCGTATCTGGCGGAAGCGGGTGCGGTGAAAAAAGAAGCGGGCGAGCGGTATGCCATTCTGGAATTTGTGTTGGGTGATTCGACAGCCGCGTTTCTGGAAGATGCGAAAACGCTGCATGCGTTGCTGAAGGGGTAACTTTTCTGCTCTTTAGAGCATCTTCATATTGAAACGCCACATTCGCATTTTGCTGCTGTGCTTCATCCCTTCGGGATAAACTGCTACTTCCAATTTATCCAAGCACCGTGTTTCA
>DNPO01000302.1 GCA_003501375.1 Candidatus Sumerlaeota bacterium
TTCCTTGCTCCACCACGGAACCTTCACGATGCTACCGTCGGCGCTGTAGGTCATTTTTTCCACGCAGATCGAACGTCTCTCCACATGCTTGGTTTGACGGGAGAACAGCACCTCATAGTTGAAGCCAAAGACGTATGAATTGCCCTTATACTCCATGATTCCAGGATGGTTCCCAGAGGACTTGGGGTGCGGGTCCATAATCGTCCCCTTGCACTTCCAAGGCCCGGTGGGACTATCGCTCATGGCATACCCGATGCCCTCGGGGCAGCAGCGAGACGCCCAGGCCAAGTAGTAATGGTCGTCTTTTCTCCAAAGCCACGGGCCTTCCGTGTAAGCCGCCTCGGGGGGTGTTCCTTTGAAGTCGATGGATGCCACTTTAATGTCGCCGGAAATGGAGATCATGTCCTCATTCAACTTCGCATAGTAGCACGGCCCATTTCCCCCCCAATACAAATATCCCTGCCCGTCCTTGTCGATGAATACGGTTGGATCGTAGTCGCTTGTTCCGTTATTCCCATAGACAAGGGGTTTGTCCAGAGGATCCGTAAACGGGCCATAAGGGCTATCCGCCACCAGCACGCCAATCGACATCTTTCCCTTGTACGGGAAGGGGCAATAAAGATAAAACTTGCCCTTTCGTTCGATACACTGGGGCGCCCATGCATTAACACCGTCGCACCACTTGAACGACTTCGGGTTCTTAACGCCCCCTATGATTCCATGATCCGTCCAGTTGACCATATCCGTGGTGGTATAGAGCATCCAGTTAAACATTTTGAAGCCCTGCGCATCATCCTCATCGTGGCTGGTGTAAAGATACACCGTGTCCTTATAGACCAGCGGGGCCGGGTCAGCACTATACTTTGTCTGGATAATCGGGTTGTCTGCATGACATGTCGTTACTGTAGCAAGTGTGATCAGCAAACCTTGGAAAATTCTTCTAATTGCGGCCCTTTTCTTCATCGTGTAAACCTCCTGTTGTTTCCTTCGTTAAATTGGATTTTATCAATACATTCAAAAACATCCCACCTTGTACATCCACCCCACGTTTCTGGGGCAGATTCATCGAACAACTATCGCATCCACAGCCACCGATCCAGGCCCATGATTAACAATTTGAATGGTGTGTTTTCCAGGTGTTAAACCAGTTACCTCACCCACGACCTGTTGGGCTTGACGCGCGCCCGTGGTGAACAAATCTACCGTTGTACGGGATTTGTCGTCAATACGAATTTCGATTTTTCCGGCTCCCGCTTCTTTCGGGGCGATGACCGAAACACCGCTACCAGTAAAAGAAGAACTCCAAATATCACCAGGCGTGTCGCTGGCGGTCAGGTCGTTATTGAAGTCGCCAGTGCCGAGGTTGCACTTGCGAACCCAACCAGGATACGTTGCGCCCGGATCGTCGTCATTGAACCAGCCCTTGTCATGAGTGATGCGCAAAACCCGGCAACCCGACGCCAGTTGCTTGTTCGTGATTTCCGCCAGCGGCTGTACCGTGCCGTTTGCCGTGATCGTCGTTCCCTGATCACCCTGAACAAACGTCAGGACTTGATCGCAACCCAGCATTTCCACTTTGGATATTTTGCCCAATGTCGTCCCGCCGGAACGCAAAGCCTTGAGCGTGATCGGCCCGCCTTTCCAATCCAGAAGCGCGGCGTAAACCTTGCCCTGGTTGCGGGTATAACAAACCGTATTATCACCACAGACTTCAAACGGACGGGAGCCATAAACCGCTTCGCCATTGACTTTCAACCAAGCGCCAATGTCTTTGCAAATGCGGGTCAGTTCGGGATCAAGATCACCCCGTCCGTGCTGGGTGATGTTGAGCAGCATGGTCCCGTTGCGCGAAACATTCTGCATCAAGAGTTCAATCGCCTTTTTGGCATCCACGTATTTCTGCCCGGTTTTGTAATGCCAGTCCTGAATGGTGGTTTCCGTCTGGAATGGGTAGGCCATGATCACCGGTTCGATGTCGGCTTCGGTACTCTTAACCAGGGCGCGTTCAACAATCGGAATCAGGTCGGGGGTGTTTTTGAAACTGTTATACTTACCGCCCACGCACTTGAGATTGATGACCACATCCATCTTACCCTGATTCCACTTCATGGACTTATTGTAGTAGTTCGCAACCAGCGGTGGCGCTAGAAAACCCAGCCCCATTTTCACGCCCAAGTCCATCAAGGTATCGCCCGCAGCCTCATCGAAATAAATCATGTCGGGATGATATTTGGTGACAGCGTCATCCACCCGCCACATGAACTGGTTGGCAAAAGGCGAAAGCAGCGGGTCTTTGGCGTTGTGCTTTGGCCCGTAAAGGTCCGCCGGGTCCATGCCTTCCCACCACTTCCCTTTTCCGTCCAAAATGGTTTGTAACGCATCATAAGGAACGCCTTGCTTCGGCCCCTTCTTGTCGCTGGTGTAACGCACGGGCATGAACTGGCCCCAGGTTCGAGGCGGAGAGGCGTGAAATCCGATGCCAAACCGCAGGCCGCGCTTGCGAGCGATCTTTTCCCACGTGCCGACAACATCGACTTTGGGGCCAACCTTTACCGAGTTCCAAGGTTGGTAAGCCGAATCCCAACAATCAAAGTTGTCATGGTGAACGCCCATAGCCACGAAGTACCGCGCTCCCATTTCAACATACAAATCCATCAGTTCCTCTGGCTTCCACTTGTCAATTACCCAGTTGTGGCAAACGTCCTTGTAGCCATATTCCGACGGATGACCGAAATTTTTGAGGTGGGCATTATACTGTGCATGGCCCTCCTGATACATGCCGCGCGAATACCAGTCGCCCTGCTCGGGCATGGACTGCGGGTCCCAGTGCGACCATGCGCCAAACTTCGCCTCACGCCACCACTGAGGCACCGTGTAAGCCCGACCAAGCGCCTTCCAGTCGGCAGAATAAGGGCCGGAGGCCACCGGCAACTCTGGCAGGTTCCAGATGTCGGGCGGCAACCCTAGATCTTCGTTACCGACAATAATTTTGTCAATATTTACCGCAACATCCTTGTCAGCCTGACTGATAGTCAGCGCGGCATTGGCGGGGATTGTAACGTTAACAATCGCATATAGAAAAGAATCGGTAAGTGCGCCCGACGAGTGAACGTTCACCTTGCGCACGGGTTGGTCATTGACTGCAATGCTGATCGTACCCACCGTTACCGAAGCATAACGGATAGCCAACTTGCTTCCAGCCTGTAAACCGGTAAATTTGAGGCCCTGCCCTGAATCGGAGAGACCAACCAGAAAACCGCCTGATGCGGCGCTATCAGTTACTTTGGTTGCTCCGCCACCCAACTCTGCGTTTTCCGCCTCGAGTTCTTGCTTTCCAACCGCAATGGCCGAAGTGGAAGCGAAAAATAACAACAACCAACCAGCCGAGAATATCTTGATGTTGTGGATGAAGTTAAACATGGTGGTATGAATAAACCCCTTTGGTGCTATAGATTGAAGTCAAGCAGCTGCGCTTCGCACCGCTACCATGCGCTACTCATCTTGTCAAGAGCCATTTTCACATTTGTCGCCGCCGGATGATAATGTCACCTGATTTTGGAATCCTTTTCTGAGAAAGAAAAGGATCATGAGTCAGGAAACCAGCGCGCCAGCATAGGCAAAAAGGGAAACGGAAGAAAAGGGGGAAATCAGGCCCGGAACGAACAGGTGACATTTCTAATGGGCGTTGACACTCATTCCTTTCTTTATTGACAACCTCCTTGGCTTTTGTTCTAATGATCCTTCTGCTGGTGGACGGACCGGCAGCAGTTGCACCTTCAGTGCCACTTGAATCCGCTCCCGGGGAGGCTAACCCGACTATGTCTATTGAAAACGCAAAGAAAAAAGAACTGATTGAAGAGTACAAAACCCATCCGACCGATACTGGCTCGCCCGAAGTGCAGGTCGCGATTCTTACCGAGCGCATCAACAACCTGACCGAACACTTCAAAGAACACAAGAAAGATCACCACTCCCGTCGTGGTCTTCTGATGCTGGTCAGCAAACGTAAACGCTTGCTGGGCTTCTTGGCCAAGACCGACATCACGCGCTACCGTAACTTGATCGCGCGTCTGGGCTTGCGTCACTAAGAAGTATTTATAAGGTTTTTCTGTTACGAACGGCGGATTCCGTCGGTTGTTCCCCTTGGGTTCTCCGGTCTTCTCCGTCAAAAGATACCGCCCCTTCCGGGAATAACCCCGGTTTCCGCCGTTTGTAGCAAGTAGCACCATAACACATGCAAATTTCCTGTTTTCGCCCATAAAAAATGCGACCATTTGTGTCGCGCGCTTCGGGATTTTAAAAATTGAGCGCCCGGTTCCAGCCAAGCGCTGACCCCGGACTCTGAATTTTTAAAACCCCGAACCTAAAGATAAGAAAACAGGGAAGAAAGGAACTGCTTGTGCCTAATTCCGTAACAATTCCCTTTGGAGAGGGAAAAACACTCACCCTGGAGACTGGACGCATTGCGCGTCAGGCCCACGGTGCGGTAACCGCCACCGTTGGTGGCACCATGGTCTTTGCCGCTGTTGTGCGTTCGCCCAAAGCCGCTGAAAACCTCGATTTCTTTCCCCTTACCGTTGACTACCGCGAGAAACACTACGCCGTCGGCCGCATCCCCGGTAACTTCTTCCGTCGTGAAAGCCGTCCCAGCACGATGGAGACGATCACCGCTCGTTTGGTTGACCGCGCTATCCGCCCCATGTTCCCCGATGGGTTCAACTACGAAGTGCAGGTTCACCTGACCGTTCTTTCGATGGATCAGAAGCACACCACCGCCGTTCCCGCGCTTATCGCCGCCGCAGCAGCACTGGCCATCAGCGATATTCCGTTCAACGGCCCCGTTGCTGCAGCCCGCATCGGCCGTGCAAACGATAAATTCATCGTCAACCCCACGTTCCAGCAGGCCGAAGGCAGTGTGCTGGACCTGGTTGTCGCTGGTACCAAGCCCGCTATTTGTATGGTGGAAAGCGGTTCCGAGTGCCTTTCCGAAGAAACGATTTTGGAAGCGCTCCAACTTGCTCAGGAAAGCATTGCCCCCGTGATCGACGGTATCAATGACCTCGTCGCGCAGTGCGGCAAGCCGAAGATTGAGTTCACGGCTTCCGAAATTCCTGCGGAGATTGTCGCCGCAGTCAACGAAGCGACCAAGGCTGGTTTTGAAGTCATCGGTCAGACGTACGAGAAAAAAGCCCGCGAAACCGCCGTTGAAGCATTGGAAACTGAAGTGAAGGCCAAACTGGCCACGCAGTTCACTGATGAGAAGGCTGCCAAGCAAATCGCTATTGCGTTTGAAGATGCCTATAAGAAGTATGTTCGTGAGCAAGTGCTTGGTAAGAGCCTCCGCGCTGACGGGCGTAAATTGGACGAAATTCGTCCCATCACCGTGGAGACGCAGTTCCTCCCGATGGCGCACGGTTCCGCGATTTTCACACGCGGCCAGACGCAGTCCCTTGGTGTAGCCACGCTCGGTACGGTTGGCGATCAGCAGAAGATTGACGATCTTATGGGCGTTTCCAACGAGCGTTTCCTGCTCCACTATAACTTCCCCTCCTATAGCGTGGGTGAAGTGCGTCGCATTTCCGGTCCCGGACGCCGCGAACTTGGCCACGGTATGTTGGCTCAGCGCGCGTTGGCGCCGATTCTGCCTCCCGCTGACAAGTTTCCCTACACGATCCGTCTCGTCTCCGAAATCATGGAGAGCAACGGTTCTTCCTCGATGGCCAGCGTTTGCAGCGGCTGCTTGTCGCTGATGGACGCGGGTGTTCCGATTCTGGCCCCCGTGGCCGGTATCGCGATGGGTATGATCAAGGACGGCGACCGTCTGGCTGTGCTCAGCGACATCATGGGCATGGAAGATCACTTGGGCGACATGGACT
>DNPO01000057.1 GCA_003501375.1 Candidatus Sumerlaeota bacterium
ACAGTAATAAAAGATAGAGAAAAGCCATACCCCCGCAGTTGCATCACATGACCGAGAAACATCTGGTTTAATCCCAACCAAAGTACGCCCAAAACCCCCGCACCGGCAGATACATTGCGCTTTAAGGTTCGATAAACGAAAAACAACGTACCAACAGCAAAAAAAAGGGAGGGCGCGCGCAAGATTACCGTAGCGTTTGAAAACTCGAAAAATGGATACAACGCCATCAAATAAAAAAGATGGTTATTAGCGCAATTGTAATCGGTCGCAATTTGCCTCAATCCCCCAGAAACAAAATACATTAACGTATACGCCTCATCATGCCACAAATCCAAATTCAGTTTTGCAACACACATGGCAAGGGGAATAAGCAGGGCGACACATAGGAGCCAGACGTCAATGCTCTGGGGTAGAAGGGTACGCCAATTGTTGAATCGTGCAGTGGACACGTTTTCGTTCGGGGAAATGTCAGGTTTCATAGAAAATTTTTCCAACCAAAAATACAACGATACAAACCCTTCCTTTTATGGCAGTGAATGTTTCCACTGTCAAACAATTCCGTAAAAATCCTCTGAAAAATACAGACAAAACCCCAAAAAAGAAAAGCAAAAGCAGACGCTTTCCTCTATCCATTTTTACGGAAATGGGTTATTCAGTTCTTTGGTATATTGCTGATTGGAAGCCGTTTGAATTTTTACCACTTTAAAATGGGATAATTGGGAGTCATGCTTAAAAATTTCCGGATCGAAACACTCTTCCTTTTCCTTGCGCTCTGTGTGGGTGTTGTGTTGGCATTGGGTTTCCCTCCGTTCCAGGTGGAGGATGAAGGCCCGCATTTTTATCGAACGTACGCACTCTCGGAAGGAGTGGTTTTTCCGCAAACCGATGCCAGCAAGCCAGGGTATTTAGGTGCGGTCTTGCCCAAGAGTCTGTACGACATTGTTTACTATCCGGCATTCTCGCAGGTAACAGCAGCGCCAAACCAACGCATTGCTTGGCAAGACCTCTGGGGGGCTTTTTCAGTTCCATTGGCTCCCGCAGATCGCGCCTCCCTGCAATATGCGGGCGTCGCGTTTTACCCGCCATTCTCCTACGCCGCACCAGCAGTCACCGTGGGTGTGGGGCGTCTCTTTTCCTTGCCACCGCTTTCTCTTCTTTACCTGGGCCGTCTGGCTTGCGGGGCGCTATGGTTGCTTATGATTTATCAAGCGCTCCGGTTAGTTCCGAGACAGGCCTTGGTGTTAGCGCTGCTGGCATTGTTTCCTTTAACCATCTCCCAAGGCTGGGCTTTGACCGCAGATAGTTTTTCCACCGCGCTGAGTTTTCTTGTCATTGCCGCTTTTTTGCGATGCGCCCACGGGCCCGAGGAACGCCTGAGTCGAAAACAACTGATTTTGTTGTTTTCGCTATGCGCTCTATTAACCCTATCCAAACAGGCCTATTTCCTGCTGTACCTGTTGTTCTGGCTTATCCCTTCATTCAAGTTGGGCGGAACCCGACGTGCCTATCTGCTCTTTGCATTGCTTACCTTGGTGGTCTTTGCTCCGTTAGGAATATGGAGTTTTCTCACCGTTTCCGACATGGGCAACTGGGTACCGGGTGTTGATCCCAAAGCACAGATGCACTTTATTCTGACACACCCATTTGAATATCTATGGATTTTTTTACGAACGCTGAGCAATGAAACTTCTGCTGCAAAACTCCTGGGGCGCCTAGGCTGGGAAGATGCTCCCCTTCCAGAAATCCTGGTTTGGTTTCATCTGATTCTGCCCTTGATAGCCGCATGGACTGCACCAACAGAAAATGAAAACGGGATTAACTGGCGAGATCGTAGCATCCTTTGGGGCGTGTTGGCACTTTCCATTTTGCTACTCGGAACACTGCTTTTTATGCAGTGGAACACGGTGGGGCACTCGGCCATTCGCGGGCTGCAACGCGGGCGCTACTACCTACCGCTCTTACCGCTCGCATTTATTCCGCTGCAAGGGCTACGTCCCAAAGGGGCATCGGGGTACGTACTTCTCGCCGGAGGCGGCACGATGATGGCCCTATATTGCTTGGCCAAGCGTTATTATCTTTGAATCAAGCAAACCACATGTAAACACCGAACAGGGTCGCAACAATATACATCAGCAGATGGACTTCTTTGGCCTTGCCGGTAAAAATCTTCATAAAAACGTAGGAGATGAAACCGTAGCCCATACCATTTGAAATGCTGTAGGTAAACGGAATCATGATCATAGTCAAAAAGGCCGGGAATGCTGCGGTAAAATCGTCCCAGTTCACTTTTCTGACTTCCGTCAGCATCAAGTACCCGACCACAATGAGCGCAGGCGCAGTCGCGCATCCAGGCACAATCCCCACCACGGGTGCAAAAAAGATTGCCAGCAAGAACAACAACCCGGTCACTACGGAGGTCAGACCAGTGCGCCCACCTTCCCCTACGCCCGTGGCGCTTTCCACATACGTCGTTGCCGAACTGCAACCACACAATCCGCCAATAATAGCCGCCAGCGAATCTACCAGGAGGATGCGTTTCAAGCGGGGAATCTTGCCGTCCTTATCCATAAACCCGCCTTCCTCACCCACCGCAACCACGCTCCCCATCGTATCGAAAAAGTCCATCAGCAAAAACGCGAACAGGGTCATCCCCAACCCCCAATTGAGCGCACCTTTCAAGTCGCAGGCAAAAAATGTGTGAAAGTATTCTGGTTTGAGTCCGCTCACCCACACCTTTGGCATTGTTGCCAACCCGGCAAACAATGCTGCTACCGTTGCGGCAAGAATCCCGATCAAAATCGCACCTCGCACCCGCTTGGCCATTAAAATTGCAGTGATGATCAAGCCGAACAGGGCGATCAAATTCTCTGCACCAACTTTGCCGAAAGCCAGTATGGTTGCCGGGTTCGCCACAATAATCTTGGCGTTTTTCAAACCGATAAGGGCGATAAATAACCCGATGCCCACCCCGATTCCCCGTTTTAAATCCATCGGGATCGCGTCCATCACCCACTCGCGCACATTGGTTAAAACCAACAGCGTGATGATGATGCCTTCGATCACCACCATCCCCATCGCCACCTGCCATGTCTGGTGCATCCCAATAATTACTGTATAAGCAATCGTTGCATTCAGTCCCATTCCAGGAGCGAGCGCAAGCGGATAATTGGCGAACAGCCCCATCATAATGCTGGTAACGCCTGCGGCGATGCAGGTTGCCACGGTAAGCGCCGGGAAAAATTGTTTGTCCATCGCATCGGTCAAAATGCCGGGATTGACAAAAATAACGTAAGCCATTGCCATGAAGGTGACCACTCCGCCGACAATTTCGCGGGAAACAGTGGTCTGGTGTTGCTGAATCTTAAATAGTCTTTCAAGCATGATCTCTCTCTTTTTCTAAAATTCTACCCCTTTAACAGCCGGAATACCGGCATCATACGCATGTTTAATACAACGCATCTCCGTTGCCGTATCTGCCAGTGCAATCAATTCCGCACAAGCGCCACGCCCTGTCATCACCACATGTGTTTCAGGTCGCCGCGATTCAAGCAACGCAACCGCCTGTGGCAAATCAATCAGTTTTTCAGCCACCGCCGTACAAAACTCATCCAACACCACCACGCCGTATTTTGCGGACGCCAAAGCCTCCTGCGCAAGCCGCAGTCCTTCTTGTGCAGCCGCGCGATGCGCTTCCAAACGCGAACCTGTCGCATTTATTAAAAAACCCTTACCCGCCATTACCACTTCCAACGCAGGCAGTGCTGCGCACACTGCGCACTCGCCAACCTGGGTATCCGTTTTAACAAACGAAATTACGAGTGCCTTCATTCCATGACCGATAGCCCGAAGCGCCATTCCAAACGCCGCCGTGGTCTTCCCTTTGCCTTCGCCCGTAAATAACAAAACCCGTCCGTTCATTATTTCTCTTCCATCCGCTATGAAATGCGCCCATTCAACAAACGCCTTTTGGCATAGCACAGCCACATCCTCAATGCCACACATATTTCCTTGGGAGGAGATAGACAAACGCTCTCCCTCATGGTAAATTCTCCTTGTCGTTAACCCAATGCAATTGCCACTTGGAGGCGTCCATGCCACCCAAAAAAATAATAAAAAAAGTAACATTTATCCTCACGCCAGTGCTGGGTTTAACCCTGACGCTTGCCTATATGACCGGGGCCTTTCATAAAAAGATTGAACCGGGGAAAATCGCGTTGAGCAAAATCACATTGGAAAACAATCAGCCGACCGATGTAGTACATAAAGTCATCCAAACGCAACAGGCGCGTATCGTGGGAACGGTGCGTGCAAAAAAACGTTCTGAAATATCACCCCGCATCATGGCGCGGATTCTGGAGATAAAAGTTCGCGCTGGCGACCGGGTAAAAGAGGGCGATTTGCTGGCGCGTTTGGATGATGCCGACCTGAAAGCGAATGCAGAACGGATGCGGCAAGCAATGGCGGAAGCGGAAGGTAATCTGCAAACAGCGGCGAAGGACGCGGATCGCATGAGCAAACTCTACGCCGAAAAAGCGGTGTCGGAGAAAGAACACGATGAGGCTGACCTGCGTATGCGGTCGGCGCAAACGCAGGTGAAGCAAACATCGGAATCGCTTTCATCTGCACGTACTGCGCAATCGTATGCGGTTATCATCGCGCCGTTCAGCGGCGTGGTGGTGGATCGACAAATGGATGTTGGCGATACCACGCAACCGGGCAAGGCGCTTTTTACGCTGTATGATCCGTCCGAAATGCGACTGGAAGCCGCCGTGCCGGAAATGTTGGCGACAACCCTAAAAGTAGGCGAAAAGTTGCAGGTGGCAATGGAAGGTGCAAATGCACCCGATAAACAACCGATTCAAGGAACGATTGAGGAAGTGGTACCTCAGGCAGACGCGTTGAGTCGGTCGGTGCTGGTCAAGGTAATCTTGCCCGTTGGGACGCCTGGCGCGGTGGATGGCGCGTTTGGACGATTGCTGGTGCCCGATATGGAGCGCGTGCGCATTTGCGTTCCAACCTCGGCGGTTAAGGAAGCGGGACAACTGGCATACATAACCGTGGTGCAACATGATGGTTCCTTGGAGCGGCGCATGGTGCAACTCGGCGAACGCAGTCCGTATGGGCGTGTGGAAGCGCTGTCGGGCGTGGAATCTGGCGAGCGCGTGGTTTTGTACGGGCCACCCCCGCAGCCCTTGCCGGATGGCGTGCGGCTGTTTGGCGAGTAAGAAAAACATTTACCCCAAAAATATTTTCAGACAGGATTCACAAGATTTCAAAAACGGATTTATTGTTGCTGTTTTTTCAATCTTGTTAATCCTGTCCAAACTTTTGTTGTTTAAGGTCGCGCTATGGAAGAAAAAACATCCCTCACCCAACGCGTGGTAGAGGTTTTTTTAAAAGGCAACTTGTCCGTGCTTTTCCTGCTGATCTCGCTGCTGGCCGGCGTGGTTGCGCTGATGGTTACGGCCCGCGAGGAAGAACCGCAAATCGTCGTGCCAATGGCGGACGTAATAGTCAGTGTGCCCGGCGCATCGGCAGAGGAAGTCGAACGCCACGTCGCGTCGCGCCTGGAAAAAATGCTCTTTCAAATGGATGGCGTGGAATACGTCTATTCGATGTCGCGCCCGGAACAAGCCACTGTAACCGTTCGGTTTTACGTGGGGGAGAACCGCGAAAACTCATTGGTCAAGTTGTATAACAAGATAAATTCCAATACGGATCAAGTTCCCGCTTCCGTTGCAGGATGGGTGGTCAAGCCTGTTGAGATTGATGATGTGCCCATTGTCAACGTGTCGTTATTTTCCGAACGCGAGCAGTACGACGATGCAGCGTTACGCCGCTTGGCGGAAGAGATTGAGATTCAATTACAGGCGGTATCCAACACCGGAAAAGTCGCGGTGATTGGCGGACGTCCGCGCATGGCACGCGTGGAACTGGACGCCGCGCGTTTGTCGGCGCATTTGCTTTCGGCGCTTGAAGTGGCGCGCGCGATTCAGGCGAGCAATACGCAGGGAACCGCTGGCACGTTCAATGCGGCGAACCGCGAGATGCAAGTGGATGTCGGAAATTTTCTGGAAGGCGCGGATGCTCTCCGCCATCTGGTGGTGGGGGTGCAGGGCGGCAAACCCGTGCGGTTATCGGACGTTGCCGACGTGATCGACGGCCCGGCGGAAGTGCAGTCCTATACCCGCATGGCCTTCAAGGATGGCTCGCTTTTCCCCGCCGTGCATGTCGCGGTAGCCAAGAAAAAAGGCGTGAACGCCGTTTGGGTCGCGAACGCGGTTGAGCAACGCATGGAGGAATTGAAAAAATCGTTGCTGCCCAACGGGGTGAACTACCGCATCACGCGCAACTATGGCGAGACGGCTAACCATAAAGTAAATGAGTTGGTGGAAGGGTTGACCATTGCGCTCATTGTTATCATCGGCCTGATACTGCTAACGATGGGGTGGCGCGAAGCGCTCATCATCGCGGCGGCAGTGCCGGTTACTTTTGCGCTGACTCTGCTGGTCAATTATCTGGCGGGCTACACCATCAATCGCGTAACGCTCTTTGCGCTTACACTGGCATTGGGATTGGTGGTGGACGATCCCATTGTGGATGTGGAAAATATTTACCGCCATTTCAAGATGCGCAAGGAACCGCCTTTGAAAGCCGTGTTGACGGCAGTCAACGAAGTGCGCCCGCCGGTGATTCTCGCCACGTTCGCGGTAATTATTTCGTTTTTACCCATGTTCTTCATCACCGGGATGATGGGGCCGTACATGCGCCCGATGGCGCTGAACGTCCCGCTGGCCATGTTCATGTCGCTGCTGGTTGCGTTCACCCTTACCCCGTGGATGAGTTACCACGTTCTCAAAGGCGAATATGGCAAGGCGGAAGAAGCGCCGTGGACGATGGAGCAGAGCGCGACATACCGTTTTTACAAGCGCGTACTGCCTGTCTTTTTCCATTCACGCCGCTTGTCGTGGACGCTTCTTTCAATAACAATGGTGTTATTCGTCTTCGCCGGATGGCTGGCGCTCTCCCGCAACGTGCCGCTGAAAATGCTTCCCTTCGATAACAAAAATGAGTTCCAAATTATTGTGGATATGCCGGAAGGAACCACGCTGGAATCCACCGATTCCACCACGCTGGCGCTGGTGGAATACCTGCGTACCGTGCCCGAGGTCAAGGACATGCAGACCTACGTTGGCCTGGCATCTGCGATGGATTTCAACGGCATGGTGCGGCATTACTACCTGCGGCAAGGCTCCAACGTGGGAGAAGTGCGCGTGAATCTGGTGGATAAAAAAGATCGCCAGCAACAAAGCCATGCGCTTACGCTTCGGTTACGAAATGATCTGATCGGCATCGCCAAAGAGCGCAACGCAAACATTAAGGTCGTGGAAATGCCACCCGGTCCGCCTGTGAT
>DNPO01000008.1:0-10639 GCA_003501375.1 Candidatus Sumerlaeota bacterium
GAACGGCAAACTTCCTCATAACATGCGTGGCATTCCAATATGAAAATGCTCTAGCGTCAATGGCGCGTCATATCTCCGATTGGGGATGAAACGCGCCGTTGACGCTGAAAACAACATGAATGATGTGCTATCTATCTCGAAGTTAACACACACTTCTCAAAAACGCTGAGGTACGTTCCGCTTCGTTCTGGATCAAAGGGCGATTTGTCATCCCCCCCATAATCCGCAACCAGTTTCAACCCCGCTTTTTTTGCGGCACGAATAATTTCTTTGGGAACCAGCGGAGTAAGCGTCTGGCATTCTGAAAAGGATGCCCATTCACTATTCTTGCCGCCTTGGCAAGCACTAATATTGAGCAAAACACGCCCATTCTGGAGCACAAACAGCGTCTTTGTTACTACGGTTTCGTGCCTGTCAATACGTCCATGGCGTACCGAAAGAACGGAACCGAATCGACGTATCCGTTCGTAATTTAGTGTCTGGCAAAAAATCGTTCCGCCCGCCAACGTGGCAGCGGCAGCATTACAAAAAACGGCTTCCAATTGACGTCGTTCAGGGAAAACACTGAGCGTATTGCCCATAAGGAGCGTGAGCGCAGCAGGATTTTCCACGGGCAGCGGTTGGAGCAGATCAGCCTTGCCGTATTGTACGCAACGCGGATTGCGCAGGCTCTGGGCTTGGGAAAGCATGGAATCGCTGAAATCGAGCGCCAGCACGGAATAGCCCGCTTGTCCCAAGAGTCGCGCATGCAGCCCGGTGCCGCAGGCCAGATCGAGCACGCAATTGCAACCGGTGGCTTGCTGCGCCTGCGCAGCAATTTCGAGCAAAAGCGGTTGTTCCTGCACGGTCCGTTCTTTTTCATCGGCGAGCAAATGATAAACGGCGCCCATACGGGAAAAGATCGGAACCGAGGGGGGTATTTTCGAGGGAGGCATGATGCGCCTATTTTAGGCGATGGGAGGGGAATATCAAGGAGATAAGGGAGGGTAAGCACAAAAATGACAAATGGGGGAATTGCCCTCTTTTTGAAAAAAATAGTGCTTTAGGGTTGCTACTTTTTACTTTCAACGGGTAAACTATGCCCTGATTTTGGCTGGGTGTTCCCTCATCTCGCCCGCCATTTTGCTGTGAAAAAAAGGATGCTGTTCTTATGCCCCCCCGTTCCCGCGCCCAGGCGCTTTCCCCCAAGGTTTCCAACGCTGTGCCCATGCCCAAATTGAAAAAGGTCATGTTTGCTGCCGCTGTCGAGGCGTCGCAAATCCTCCTCAAGCATTTTGGCAAGATAGACAAGGTCATAAAAAAGGGCGAGACCGATCTGGTCACCATCGCCGACAAGCAGTCTGAAGCCGTCATCATCCGCTGCATTCGTGACGCGTTCCCCGACCACGGCATTCTGGGCGAGGAATCGGGCCAAGTGGAAGGCGGCGAGGACAGTGATTTCTGCTGGGTGGTAGACCCGCTCGATGGCACCACCAACTTTGCACACTCCGTGCCGATTTTTTCGATTTCGATTGCTGTCACCTACAAGGGAAAAATCCAGATGGGTCTGGTGGCCGATGTGCCACGCGGCGAATGGTATTTTGCACAACTCGGTGGCGGTGCGTTCGTGTACAAACGCCAAGACAATAAATTTGCACCAGCCAAACGAATTCAAGTCTCGCAGGCAAAGACACTGGGCGACTCACTCATCATCACCGGCTTTCCACACAGCCGGCGTGAGCACGCCGACAAGTTGTTACGTGGACTGCGTGCCATGTTCATGACCTCACGCGGCATTCTGCGACTGGGTTCCGCTGCCATTGATTTGTGCTGGGTCGCGTGCGGACGCGGCGATGCCTTTTATGAACCGCACCTGCAACCGTGGGATATCGCAGCAGGCGCATTGATCGTGCGCGAAGCGGGCGGCAAGGCAACGGAGTTTGACGGGAAAACCATCGAAAAACCCGGCCACAACGTGATGGCAACCAACGGGTTTATTCATAAGGAATTGCTTCGCGAAGTCTGCGGAGCGTGGGATGAGGGCAAATGATCGAAAAAACATTCCGGTTCATCCTCAAAGCACTGCCCGTTTTGGGCGCGCTTCTACTGGGCGCCGCTGTAGTTCTGGCCGTGCGCGGTGGCGAAATGGGACGTCTGCCATCAATTTTGACCGGTGCAGGATTCCTGATGCTGCTGGCTATGTTCATCAAACTGGAATCGGGCCGCATTGGCTGGTACGTCCGCTTGTTAGTCATTGCATCGCTCATGTTTGGCAACCTCGCGTTCATTTACCTGCTGGTGGATAACCATCCGCTTTCTTGGGACTTGACCAGCGGGGAACGCATGAGTTTGGCCCCGCAAACCAAAGACGTGCTGCACAAATTGCAGAAGAAGGTGGAAGTAACCGTATACGCCACCAAGAACGAACCGTTCGCTTCGTATCTGGATCGGTTTGTCAAGGAAAGTGAACGCCTGACTTACCGTATTGAAAACCCCTATACAAAAGCGGAAGAGGAAAAGGCCCCGGGCGACCAGACCGACTCCAACTGCCGTATTGTGGTGCGGTGCGGCGACAAGCAGGAACCGTCGATCAACTTGGACAAGGACATCGAAAAGGACGCGTTGGAGCGGCTCGACCGCACGCGCAAACTGGAACGTTTGTTGGTCAACGCAATTGTCAAAGTAACGCAGGAACGAAAAATCCATGTCTACCTGACCACCGGTCATGGGGAAAAAGCCTTGGAAACGCTGGCTTCCAGCAACCAAGGCTCTACCCATTCTATTTTTGAATTCGCCAAGATGCTGCATGAACAAGGTATGAACGTGGAAACGTTAGACCTGCGTAATGAGTCTGCTGTGCCCGATGATTGCGATACGCTGATTATTGCCGGGCCTGTGGTAGACTTTCAGGAAAATGAAATGCAGGCGTTGCGTACCCATCTGGAAAAGGGACGGAGTTTGTTTGCGTTGCTTGACCCCCCGTTGACGGAACGTCCGCACCTGACGCGTTTGCGCGCCCTGTTGCAGGAGTACGGCATCAACGTGTCCGACCAGGTATTGGCGGATTGCGGGAGCTATGCGGCAGACCAAAGTTATTTCGTGCCGCTCGTTCGCGGAGATGGCTTCAACCCCATTCATCCCGTAACAGAAAACCTGAATGCGTTGAATGAAAACATGACCATGCCTCTGGCTGCAGCGATTAAGCACGACCCCAAAGGTCCTGCCGGAATCGCCATTATGGACTTGGTTTACTCCAGCGACAAGAGTTGGGAAATTTCGCAAGCGCAGTATCAGCAGATTATCCGGGAACAACTCCGATCCATACCACAAAGCAGCGCGTTTGCTAAATTTCCGCTGGCCGTCGCTGTTTATCCTGACCAGGACGTCCTGAAAAAGAATCCCAATATGCGCCCCTGTCCGCGCATGGTGGTGATCGGCGATTCCGATTTCCTCAGCACAGCGCAACTGGGCCGGATACAAAAATCCTTCGGGCTTTTTAGCGTGCTCTGGCTGACCCAGCAAAGTGATTTGATTAGCATTCCCGTAAGAGATGTTGCAGCAACGTCCCTGATTCTGACGCCACAACAACGCAACATGGTCTTTGTCTTTACCGTGGTGCTGCTGCCGCTGATCATTTTCCTCGGCGGTCTTGCCTATACCACCATTCGGAGACGCACCCGATGAAATCCCGCACCATTCCTTTTCTCTTCGTTAGTCTTATCGTGCTGGCCGTGGTGTATTATTACGACCACCAGCACATCGTCGCCCTCCGTTCTGCCGAAATTAAAGAAGCGCGGGTGCTGCCGTTCGCTGTAGACAAGGTGGACACGCTGGAATTTCGCAACCCGCAGGGTACCTTTAAATTGGTGAAGTTGGAAGGCGTCTGGCGTTTGATCGCGCCCTCCGCCAAACTGGCCGACCCCAAAACCGTGGAAGAAAACATCCTGAAACTGTTGGATGCCAGCACCAAAATCGGCTCCATCCCCATGAAGGATGCCGAACGTAAAAACTACGGGGTGGAAAAAGACAAGGCGCTATGGGTCCGCGCCACTGCCTCGCATACCGCAAAGGGCGAACCGAACGCGGTGGAACTTTTGCTGGGCGCAGACACAGCCATTCCGGGTGAGATTTACCTCTGGGATACCGCGAACCCATCACATGTGCAGGTAACGCAACAAAACCTGCGTCGGGCATTTCAATATGGTGAGTTGGATTTACGAGACAAGTCGATCTGCGAATATGACATAGAAAAAGCCCTCACCCTTGAGGTGGCATGGGACGGCGTGAGCACCCTGCGCTTGCAGCGGAACGAAACGGGCGACTGGAACGTTTTCTCCCCATCCGCCAAGGCAGGCGTGGTTGATGGAACATGGAACCCAGCGGAAAAGCGCTTGGTGGACAATCTCCTGAACACCTTGAAAACCATGCGTCCCTTCGCCACTGGCGCACAAAACGCCATTCGCGCATCCCAAGTGGAGGCGCAAGAGGGCAAAGCCCAACTGCACTTAACCTTCGCAGCAAAGGCGGCCAATCAACCGGCAGCCAAGGTAGAACTGGGATTGCGTGCAGTACCATTCGACGTTGATCTGACCTCAGGGACACAGGCGGCAGGGAACAAGGAATCTGCTGCACCCACCAAACATGCGCCCTGGATTGGAGAAGTAGCGGGCAATGATCTGCTGTACGCTGCCGACTCCAGACTCCCAGGTTGGTTACACAATGGGCCAGAAGCCTATCGGGACAGACAGGCGGTTCCCCTGTCTGCGGACGAGGTAACCGGGCTTCACATCGCCATCACGATTGCCAATAAAATTTCTGACACTGTGGATTTGGTGCGCGAAAAGAAGGGCCCGTGGCAATTTGCAGCGGATAAAACCAAGCAGGTGAACCAGACCAACGTAACGCTTTATTTGGCGTATAGTATGAGCCAAAAAATTGATACGTTCCAGAACGATTTGCCATCCACACTCACGCAGTCGCTCTCCACGATTTTCCAGCAACCGCTTCTGCGCGTGCAATTTACCGCAGGGAATAAAGTGCAGGGATACGAAATCGGCAAACCCGTTGCGCAAGGTGATTCGCGGTATTTTGCCCGCCGCTTGGAAGGAGCAGAGGGAAAACCTGGTGAGGTTTTCACGCTCAACCTTCCCGCACAGGTGTTGGTCCAACTCCTGAAATTGACCTCGTTTTTTGAAGACCGTCCCGTTCTACACTTCAATCCCGCAGAGGTCAATTCCGTGGTGGTAAGTCTTACAGTGAAGGACGATGCCACTACTATGACCTTGAAATCTTCCGGCACACAAGAAAACGCAGCGTGGCTGGGAACGCTGGGCATGCAAAAGGGCAACACGATCCCCCCCACGGTAATTAAACCGTTCCTCGAAACGTTGCGCTCGGTGCAATATTTCTCCATCAACAACAACCCGGATGCCGCAGCCATTCAAAAGGCTGACTTGGGAAAACCAGCCGTTCGAATTTATCTGTACGGAAACCAGAATGAATTGCTGGCATCTGTGGCCATCGGCAAAATTCCGGAAAACGAACAGGATGCCGCAATGGTGCAGGATAACACCGGGCGTTATCTCCTGGTATCAGGAGGTTCCCTGGGCAACGTAATCAAGACCCTCTATACCATTGCACAACGGTTACGATAAAGGATTTGCACATGCGCATTTTGAGTTTTGAAACCGCCACCTATTCTGGCGGCGTGGGCCTTCTCACCGAAGACACAGCCGTATTCGCCGGGCCGTTCGATTCGCGCTCATCCAGCCGCGAAGTGTTGACCGCAGCCAACCGCTTGCTGGCGGAAAATGATTACACCCTGAGTGACATCGACCTCGTGGCCGTTTCCACCGGGCCCGGCCTTTTCACCGGCGTGCGCATTGGAATGGCCATTGCTCAAACACTCGCGTTCTCTGGCGGAAGCAAGCCGCAACTTACCGGCGTTTCAACGCTGGAAGCCGTGGCGATGCTGGCGCTGGACACGCAGTCGGATTTGCAAGCGGGCGATGCGATAGTGTCGGTTACGGATGCACGACGCGGCGAAGTTTACGCCGCATTGTTTGAGGTGGTGCAGGGCAAGGACGCGCTGGAACTCCAGCGCATCTCTGAAGACATTGTTGCACGACCGGAGTTAATTGCGGGACTGCTGGCCAAACACCCCACCGACCATCGTGCGCTTTGGCTCACGGGCGATGGAGCGCTGCGTTATCAAGACGTAATGCCGCCATCTTTCGGGCCACATGTGCGCCTGATCGAAGCCACCCAGAAGCCCTTGCCTTTGGCGGTGGCGGAAATCGGGCGTCGTCAAATGCTGGCGGGCAAAACCGTCCAGCCCGGCGCACTGCGTCCGCACTACGTTCGCCGCCCCGATGCGCGCCCCGCGCTTCTGACTCCCAGCGCGACAGAAATAGCCTGATGATCCCCGAGTACCCCACCTTCGCCCCGATTACCCTGGAAATGCGGCCCGTGTTGCATCCCCTGTTTCAAGCAGTGTCCAACGGTGTCTCGGAATATGCCTTTGCCAACATCTACCTGTTCCGCGAAACGCACCACTATGCGATTTCGCAGGCAGGAGAAAACAACTATATTTTTACCGGGACAGATGCGGATCAGCCGTTCTTCTTCACCCCATTCGGCCTGCCAGAACGCAAGTTGTTAGATGAGTTGTTTCAACGCTTCGGCAGCATGAAAATCGTGCCCGGCGACCAGGCGCACGAACTGGACTTGCAAGGATTCCGTATTTGGGAAGACCGCGACAATTTCGATTACCTGTACACACGCGAAGACCTGTCACACCTGCCCGGCCCCAAGTTCCACAAAAAGAAAAATTTGATCAACGTATTCCTTCGCAACCACGAATGCATCGGACGCTGCCTGCTCGAAAGCGCTCTGCCACAGGCGTATGCCATTCTGGATGCCTGGCGGGCGGAACGCGGAGAAGATGGCGACTATGCCGCAGCCCGTGAGGCGCTGGAGCAAATGGAATATTTGCAACTCTGCGGCGGCATTTACTACGTCGATGACAAACCGGTTGCGTATGTGCTGGGCGAGGAAAACGCGCTGGGCCGCAACTTCCTGATCCATTTTGAAAAAGCAACGGGCATGACGGAGTACAAAGGTCTCTACCAATTCATCAACCGTTCGTTTGCCTCGATCCTTCCTGACAAATACGAATTCATCAATCGTGAGCAAGACTTGGGCGATCCCGGCTTGCGCCAGGCCAAAGAAAGTTATCACCCATCGCAGTTTGTTAAGAAATACCGCGTATCCGTCTGAGTCGCTCGTGCGTTTACAGGGAGACTGTCGTATGCCTCAAGTAAAAAAAACAATGACGTGGACGAGTCTGGGTGTTGAACGAGAAAGGTCGCTACTGCAAAAGACCTCGCCCCTTGAAAGCGGATTCATTGCCATTGTCCTTTCTTTGCTGGGCGGATTAGCAGGCGGGATTTGCGCCCTACTTCTTTACTTTCAGGGATGGCTTCAGGCTCTTGTCGGATTTCTTCAATATGGCTTTCGCGGTGGGCACAAATACGATCCCGTCTCAGGCGAGCGCTTGCCGAGTATTTTCTATAATTTTACCCGTGAAGAAATTTGCGGTACCGCTATTCTCGGATTTATTGTGGGAACCATTTTTACCGTTTATTTCATGATTCTGATCAAACGCCGCCAGCGAGAACTTGAACAGCGGTATGGCAAGCATGACGATGTGCAATGATTTTGCATATTTTGATCTGCGTTTACGCATCAAAGACTATTTGATTGCTGTCCCGCCTCGTTTTGTGTAGCATAGTGTGTGGAGGATAACACATCATGGCAACGAATCTCCAACTCGACGACCACCTAATCCATGAAGCCGTAAAGTTGGGCGGACACCGCACAAAAAAAGCGGCGGTTACCCAAGCGCTGAATGACTATGTGCGCGGGCTGCAACAAGATAAAATTTTGGAACTTTTTGGCAAAGTTGACTTTGATCCAGCCTACCATTACAAGCGCCAAAGGGCAAAAACATGAGATTTCTGGTAGATACCAGTATCTGGTCGCTTGTCCTGCGTCGTGCGGGAAAAACGGCCATGCCCGAATCCCAAGAATTGCGAAGATTGATCTCCAATCGACGGGTTGAAATCATAGGCCCCATTCGGCAGGAAATTTTATCGGGCATTCGTGAATCATCCCAGTTTGAACAATTGACCTCGCACCTGGCGGCATTTTCCGATGCGCCTCTGTTGACAGAAGATTATATAACTGCGGCCCAGTTTTACAATATCTGCCGTGCAAAAGGCATCCAGGGTTCCAATACAGATTTTTTGATCTGCGCAGTGGCAGCGCGAAATAGTTTTGCAATATTCACGGCAGATGGAGATTTCAAACATTTCGCCAAGCACCTTCCCATCCTGTTGCACCATGCCGAGTAAACAACAACGTTGGAAAATTCGTGCCAAACAATTCGCCATCAAATCAACCTTTCCGGACGCGTGCAGGGCGTGGGGTTTCGCCCGTTCGTGTATCGGCTGGCAACGGAACTCGAACTTGCAGGCAAGGTGGAGAACGACGCGCAAGGCGCGGTGATTGAAATAGAAGGCGCTTCAAAACAAACTAGTCTGTTTTTGAAAAGATTGCAGTCTGAATTACCCCCCCTGGCAAAAATCGCGCATCTGGAAATAACTGGACTTCCGCCAAAAAATGATAAAACTTTTGTTATTGCGTGCAGCAAATCTGAAGGTGCGCGCAGTGCGGAAATTTCACCAGACATTGCCATCTGTCCCGATTGCCTGCGCGAGTTGTTCGATCCCGCTGATCGGCGCTACCGCTATCCCTTTATCAATTGTACCAATTGCGGCCCACGCTATTCCATCGTGCAGGCCGTGCCCTACGACCGCTGCAACACTACGATGACGAAGTTCAAAATGTGCCCCGATTGCCAGGCGGAATATGACGATCCGACCAATCGGCGTTTTCACGCGCAACCCGATGCGTGCCCGGTTTGCGGGCCGCGCTTATGGTTGACGGACGCGCAGGGACGTGATTTACCCGGTGATCCCATCCGCGTTTGCGCAGAACTTTTGCGCGATGGAAAAATTGTAGCAATCAAGGGTGTCGGCGGCTTTCACCTCGCCTGCTGCGCAGATAACGATGCTGCGGTCGAGCGTTTGCGCGAACGCAAGGGCCGCGAAGCCAAGCCATTTGCGCTCATGCTTGGCTCGCTTGAAAACGCACGAAAACTGATTTGTCTGGATTCTGCGAGCGAGACGCAACTGCTTGATTGTGCATGCCCCATCGTGCTGGCTCCTCGTTGCACCGATGCGCCCATCAGCCGATTTGTTGCACCGGGGAATGCGTTGCTCGGCGTGATGCTTCCCTATGCGCCGCTCCATCATCTGTTGTTTGCAGAAGGACTGGGCGCATTGGTCATGACATCCGGCAATCCGAGTGAGGAACCGCTCTGCAAGGACAACGCGGAAGCCTTGGAGCGGCTGGGCCATCTTGCCGACGCGTTCCTAATGCACGATCGCGACATGGAACGCGGGGTGGACGATTCGGTAGTGTTGGCAGGCGGGCCGGTCGTACGACGCGGACGCGGCTATGCCCCCGGGCCAGTGCGGTTAAAAACCATTGCAGCATTAGAACCTGTACTGGCGATAGGCGGAGAAATGAAGAGCGCAATTTGCATCCTGAACGATAACGTTGCCGTTCTGAGCGAGCACCTTGGCGAGTTATCCAACCCATCCGGTTATCGCAATTTTGCGCAAACCATTGAACGATTTCAGAAACTCCTCAGCGTCACCCCGCGCGTGATTGCGCACGACCTGCACCCGGATTACGCCTCGACCCGTTTTGCCCGTTCATTGCCCGATGCAACGCTCATCCCCATCCAGCACCACCACGCACACGCCGCGTCCTGCATGGCGGAAAACGGTTTGTCGCGCGCGGTGGCAGTGGTCTGCGACGGAACCGGTTACGGCACGGATGCCCAAATCTGGGGAGGAGAAATCTTGGTGTGCGAACGAGATGCGTTTGAACGTGCGGGGCACCTGTGCTACTATGCACTGCCCGGTGGCGATGCTGCAGCGCATGAAACCTGGCGTCCGGCCCTGTCGCTGACGTTGGCGACTTTCGAGACAGACTGGCAGCAAGAAGCAGGCACGTTGTTTAACGAGGTACCCGCGCAAACGCTGAAGTTTACTGCACAGCGAATCCAAAGTGGTTCGTTTGTACAAACCTCCAGCACGGGACGATTGTTTGATGCAGCGGCTTTCTTACTTGGACTGTGCGAACGCAACCGATTCGAAGCCGAGGCTGCGATGCTGTTGGAATCCGTAGCGCAATCTTATTCGGGGGCATCACCAAATGCACTTCCGCCAGCATCCGGCCTGTTGGATTGGAAGCCATTGGTGCGCAATCTGGTGGTGGGCATGCGCCAAGGGGTACCTGTTCCGCAACTGGCCTATGCGTTCCATTCCGAGTTGGCAATCTTACTCACCAGCGGAGCGCTTGCCGCG
The DNA here is from genome assembly GCA_003501375.1 of Candidatus Sumerlaeota bacterium. Lineage (GTDB taxonomy): Bacteria > Sumerlaeota > Sumerlaeia > UBA8349 > UBA8349 > UBA8349. The sequence continues at coordinate 10,479 of DNPO01000008.1, forward strand.
GCGCAGCGGAACGATATAACCCAAGTTGTTTTAACCGGTGGGTGTTTTGCCAATCGCTTGCTCACCGCGCTCATGATGAAAAATTTGGAACATGCCGGGCTTGAAGTTTTTACGCACCACGAAGTGCCACCCGGCGATGGGGGATTGGCGCTGGGACAAGC
>DNPO01000008.1:10900-12298 GCA_003501375.1 Candidatus Sumerlaeota bacterium
AAAGCGGTCATAGCAGCACACAAGCCGTTTTGAAAAAGGACACTCAACATGTGTTTAGCAGTTCCTGGAAAAATCGTTGAAATATTCCCCGTTGAGGACGCTGGAGCGCGCATCGCCAAGGTTGATTTTCAAGGCAGCCGCTTGGAAGTCAGCCTGCAAATGACGCCCGAAGCGGTGGAAGGTAATTGGGTGCTGGTGCATGCTGGTTTTGCATTGCATATCGTGGATGAATCCGAAGCCCGCGAAATCTGGGAATGCCTCAATCTGGTACGGGATGAAATGGAACCGGTGCAAGACGCCTGATGGATGCTCAAAAAATACAAGCCCTGGTGCAGGAACTGCATGCGGTTTGCACCCGTCCGATTCGCCTGATGGAAGTGTGTGGCACGCACACTGTCGCGTTTTTTCGCACCGGCGTCAAAGGCATGTTGCCGCCCAATCTGCGCATGCTCAGCGGCCCGGGCTGTCCCGTGTGCGTCACCGCGCAGGGCTATGTGGATGCCGCATGTGAACTGGCGCTTCGGCCCGGCGTTACCGTTTGCACCTTTGGCGACATGGTGCGCGTCCCCGGGCGCAACGGCAGCCTGGCCGATTGCCGCGGACGCGGCGCAAAGGTACGCGTGGTGTACTCGGCACGCGATGCGTTAAAATTCGCCCAGCAAAACCAAACAGAGCAAGTTGTGTTTCTTGGGGTCGGGTTCGAAACCACAGCCCCCGGTGCCGCAGTGGTGGCGCAGGATGCGCGACGTCACAACGTCCAAAATTTCTCAATCCTCAACGGACACAAGCGGGTACTCCCCGCTATGATGCTTTTGCTCAGCCAGCCGGATACGGCTATTGATGGCTTTCTCTGTCCCGGTCACGTCAGCATCATTCTGGGAGCGAACGCTTACCAACCGATTATTGACAAATTCCACAAGCCCTGCGTGATCGCGGGATTTGAGCCGCAAAACTTGCTCGAAAGCGTGCTCGCTCTCACGAAACAAGTTATCAACAACGAGGCAAAATTGGAAAATGCTTACACCGCGCTGGTAACGCCCGAGGGCAATCTTGCCGCCCAGGCGATTCTCAACGAGGTTTTTGAACCCGGGCCAGCGGTCTGGCGCGCGATGGGTACGCTGCCCGAAAGCGGTCTCAATTTCCGCGCAGATTGGCGCGAGTTTGACGCGGCAGAACGCTTCGACGTAAACACCTCCGATGATTTTGAATCGCCCGGTTGCCGTTGTGGCGATGTGCTGCAAGGGAAACTCGACCCGCCCGAATGCGCCTTGTTCGGCACCGCTTGCAATCCGGTTAATCCCATCGGCCCCTGCATGGTCAGCAGCGAAGGCTCCTGCGCGGCGTGGTACAAATACCACCGATAACCTAAACACAACAACGCCTTGGAGGCTCCGCCTC
>DNPO01000008.1:12596-12735 GCA_003501375.1 Candidatus Sumerlaeota bacterium
GTTCCCCAGACCCCGCAAAACTTTTAAAAACCAGAAGGCCCATTTGCGAGGGGGAGTTTATCTGGGAGGCTCGAAGCCTCCCAGATAAACTCTCCCTCGCAAATGGGCCTTCTCTGTTTTCAAGTTTCCCGGGTCAAGG
>DNPO01000323.1:0-5176 GCA_003501375.1 Candidatus Sumerlaeota bacterium
AGGCTATGACATAAAACTGACCCGTCTGGTTGCAGACAGTGTGTCCGTTCCGGTGAACGCTTCGGGCGGCGCAGGTAAACCCGTACATCTTTACGACGTGTTAACCGAAGGCCACGCCGACGCCGCACTGGTAGCCTCCATGCTGCATTATGGCGAGTACACCTGCCGCCAGTTGAAAGAATATCTGCACGGACGAGGTTTGCCGATGCGCATGCGGTACTAACAAACACCATCAACCGCCAAGAAACACCAAGAATGTCAAGGATTTCAAATGAACGCCTTGGCATTCTTTGCATTTCTTGGCAGTTTGTTAGAGGCAGCCGTCACAAGATGTTGCTCAAGAAACTTGCCTGGCAAAGGGAACTATTCCGCTGCCAGGCACCGTTGTTTGCATGGATATTGGCGCAATCTGTCCGCGCAACAAGGTTGGGGAACCTCCGCCTGCGCATAGCATTAAGTTGCGGAATTACATGCAAGCCTCTATAATTTCTGAACGTTTTTATGGAAAAAGTTGCATAGACAGTGCCATAGAAAATCTGAAAAACTTGTACAATTATAGTCATATTTATATCCATGCGATGTAGATAAATTTTTCCATACATCCCGTAAAACATCCACATAATAGGCAATAAATACAGGACTTTTTTTCATAAAACACAGTAGAAAGATATAAAAGTGTTGCTGATAACATCCGGAGCCCTCTGCGCTTATCCCAATGATGCGGGGATATTATACCAGATGAAAAGGTAGAAACAGCCTGTATTTTCCATGAATAAACAATGAAAAACAGATATTCTTACGATCTATATGCGGTTGACTTTGTATAAGATGAATTGGTAAACTTCTAAATAAGGGACCGATGCGTTGTACCCTCCATGGGGGACGGAAATCATGAATTTCACCGAAATAAAAACAAACCGTGTAACTTCCGCCATGGTTGCGCTACATGCTGGCGTTTCGCAGCCCACGGTTTCACGAGTGATCAATAACCTTTCCGTTAACCCGGAAACCGTCGCCCGCGTTCAAGCCGCCATGCAGGAATTGGGGTATGTCCCACGGCAACATCTGTCTGGAAAAGTTTCGGATGTAGACCAGAGTGCATCTATGAGCAATATTTTTTCCGATGATGCACGCAGTTGGCACTCTAGTTCTACGCTGGTTGCAGAGCGTGCCGGAGTTTCCGTTTCCACCGTCTCTCGTGTGGTCAATAACCGTTCGGTTGATCCTATAACGGCCGCTCATGTGCGGCAAGTCATGCAGGAGTTGGGTTATGCGCCTCGCCCCTTTGCTTCCCGTCCAGGACCACGACGAACAGAACTTAAAGGGTTGCGAACGGGAACCATCGCATTTTTGGCACGAGGCCATGATTTGGAACAACTGTCTCGCCTACCTATCGTCGTTAACGTGATCCACGGTATTGAGTCCGCCTTGGCAGAGCGTGGACTTGCCATGGTTCAAAGTGCCTTGGATACGGACGGACAGCGGCTTCCGGCAATCGTGGCTAAGCGCCAAGTTGATGGCTTAATTGTATGGCCAAATTTGAATGGAGTTTCCGATGCAAGCATTGAGGCGTTGCGTCCCTATCCGCTGGTGTATTTGATGAGTATGCAGGAAGACCGTTTGCCAGGAGACCGCGTCAAAACTAACAACCGGAGCATTGGCGCTCTGGCAGCGAGACATTTGATTGCCAATGGACATCGCCGCATCGTCTATGTGACCTCTCCCGGAATGGTAGGGTTTTTGCGGGAACGCTGGGATGCGTTCGCCCGCGTAGCGGAAGAAAATGGAGTTTCCGCGATGCAATGCATAGTGGGCGAAGAAAATACCGATCTCAACATGACGGATAGCCGCTTGGAAAAACTTGACGCATTGATGGAACGAGGTGTTCGGCAACTGCTGAATTACAAGCCGCGTCCAACTGGTTTGTTCATTACGTGTGACGGATTGACCTCGCAGGTATATCGCCCACTTAAACGCTTGGGAGTGGAGATTGGAACGGATATGGAGATCATTTCCTGCAATAGGGAATTTCCGATTTTAGAGGCGCTGGACCCCCGCCCAAAATCCATCAACATTGGAGCGAAAGAGGTTGGACGTAAGGCTGTGGAACGTCTGATCTGGAGAATTCAAAACCCAATGGACAATACTTATGTGACGGTGGAAGTCGAGCCGCGTTTGTCATAGCAAGTACAGGTCGCATGTTTGTATCAGGTCCTTTTAAAAAATGATTTTTGTTCGCATGGTAATGGCCAGATTTCAGAGATTGTGCGGGAGATGGTGGTTACAGAAGCCAAAGACTGAAGCGTTTGTTTACATTCCTGTTTATTGTTTCCAAGTGAAATAGCCCATTTTACGCGTGGAGGGTTGTGTCCACCAAACACTTAAAAATTTCTGATTCATGCTATTATTCATAATTTATTAGTAAAACATCTTGTTTTGCATGTGGGAAGTTATATCCATCAGAAATACCTGAAAAGGGAGGTGATAGACGTTATGGCTTGGTAGAGAAGAACTATCAAATTCGAAGGTAGAGATTCTTAAATTTTACATTTCCCATTCATAACTTAACTAAGGAGAGACAAAATGAAAAGGCATTCTGCTTTTACGTTGATTGAATTGCTTATCGTCGTTGCCATCATTGCCATTTTGGCAGCAATTGCAGTCCCTAACTTTTTGGAGGCGCAGGTGCGTTCCAAGATATCCAGAGTGCAAGCGGACATGCGTTCGTTAGCCACGGCGTTGGAGTCTTATCGGGTGGATAACAACTCGTACCCGCAAGCGGTGGCTTCTGATGTGGCTTGGGGGGGAAGCAAAGCGGACTCCAATAATAACTCGGGACCGTGGATTAGTGCTGACTGGCCACTGTGGAATGGCAATTCAGGAACTTTGGCATCCTCTGGTTCTTGGCGCATGACATTTTCCGCTGGTGCCAATGCTGATGGTCGGTCTATTGCCACTCTGACCACACCATGTGCCTATATCACGTCGTATCCTGCTGATCCTTTCGCCACAACCAAGGGGGCGCTTTTGGGTTACCATAACCTCTTGAACCAGAAATGGCTGTTGTGGTCGTATGGGCCGGATCGAGATGAACAAAGCCTCAGCAAAACGGGTGGGCCGGGAGGACAAGTTGGCCAGGCAGCACATCCTTCTTATTATGGGGGTACGTGGAATGCGATTCCCAATGGTGTAGCATTCGATCACCAGTTAGATGCAACTGACGGGTGGAGAACAAGAATGAACGCAGGAACCAGCGTCTTTACCCCCTATGCTTCGGGTAGTCCAAGCGCTACGCTGTTGACCGCTGGCTATACGTATGATGCGACGAATGGGACGGACTCTTGGGGCGATATTTACCGCTTGAAGCAGTAACTGGTATATAGCCACGGGATCAAAATTTAATCTTATTCTTTCCAATACAGTCAAAGGAGAAACAAAAATGAAAATGCATTCCGCTTTTACATTGATTGAGTTGCTTATTGTGGTCGCCATTATTGCCATTTTGGCGGCAATTGCCGTACCGAACTTTTTGGAAGCGCAGGTTCGCTCGAAGATATCGCGGACGCAGAGCGATATGCGGTCTTTGGGCACAGCCATTGAAGCGTATGCTGTGGATTATGGTCGTCCCCCTCTGGGGTATCAGGAGGGGGAACAAATAGGCTGGTGGAAATGCTACAATGGCACTGCCGTTGGCACTGGAACCCCACCCTATGTGACGCATGTGGCTCCCTTCAGCCACCTGACGACCCCTGTAGCCTACATCTCATCTAGTCCTCTAAATCCATTTGCTACCGGCGATACACTCGAGACGGCCGAAGGACCCAAAAACAGTTTTGGCGACCATATAGGGACTGGCTTGTCTTATGAGTACGAGGCGACTTATATGCGCAAGGAGTTTTACACGACTCTTTTTCCTCATGGTATCAAGTGGTACCTTGCCTCATGGGGACCGTCAAAATCGTTAGTTCCGATTTCTCCCTACGGACGGTGGGATTACGTTTATCCCGAGAATGTTTTCATTGGCACAACCACTAGCGTAAAGGGTATCCCCGGGGATCTCAGAGGTATTTATGATGCCACAAATGGCACAAGATCCACTGGGTACCTGATGCGCTCCAATGCGGGTGTTCTGCCAGCGGGAGTGCAACTAAATTAAGTTGGCTGTGGATTGCTCTGCAAATTGCATAATAGTTGTCTGGGGCTGGGATGCGTGATGGACTTGCGCGTACCAGCCTTTTCTTGGGATTTTGTAACCAGTTCGAAAAAATGAAGCCCCATATTCAACTTACAAGCCATTCCTGTCTTGCCATGGCGTGGGGCGTCTGTTTCCACAGTTGGCTTTCTCGTATTGATTTTGTACATTGAATTTGCGTAAAGTATCGTGACTCGGGATATGTTTTGCTGCTCACATTAAAAATCATGGAGGCTTTAAGATGAACCGGAGAATTTCAGGGCTGCGTGCGCTGTTAGTTACTGCACTGTTTATGCTTGTTGGCGTATCCGCATTTGCAGCGGATAGCGCGCGCCAGACGCTTAATTTTAATCGCGAGTGGAAGTTCAAATTGGGCGACGAAAAGGGTGCGGAAGCACCAGCGTTTGAGGACGCGCAATGGAGTGCGGTCGGTCTGCCGCATTCGTTCAGCACACCCTACTTTCTTGCGGATAAATTTTATACCGGCTACGGTTGGTATCGTAAACACTTTGACGTTCCAGCCGCTTGGAAAAACAAGCGGGTGAGTATTGAGTTCGAGGCGGCGTTTCAGGATGCGGAGGTTTTTGTCAACGGCAAGGCAGTTGGGCGACACGAAGGCGGCTATACGGGATTTTCCCTGGACATAACCGATGCAGTTAAAGCGGGCGATAATGTAGTTGCGGTGCGATTGAACAATTTGTGGCGGGGCGATCTGGCTCCACGTGCGGGCGAGCATGTGTTCAGCGGCGGCATCTATCGCGATGTTTACCTAGTAGTTACCGATCCCTTGCACGTGGCGTGGTATGGTACGTTTGTTACAACGCCGGAAGTTTCAAAAGAATCGGCGACGGTGAATATCAAAACGGAAGTGAAGAATGATACGGCACAGTCGAAAAAAGCGACCGTGCTCACGCGCGTTGTGGATGCGGCGGGCAAGGAAGCGGCAAAAGTAAAATCTGATTTGACGATTGCCGCTGGCGAAAG
>DNPO01000323.1:5409-17992 GCA_003501375.1 Candidatus Sumerlaeota bacterium
ATTTGACGATTGCCGCTGGCGAAACCGCGGTATCGGATCAAACGGTTCCTGCCATTGCAAATCCGAAACTGTGGCATCCCGATCACCCGGCGCTGTACAAAGCGCTGACGACGGTTTCCGTCGATGGCAAGGCGGTGGATACTTACGAAACCACCTTTGGGATTCGTTCCATCAAGTGGACGGCGGATCAGGGCATGTTCCTGAACGGTGAGCATTACTATCTGCGCGGAGCCAATGCGCATCAGGATCACGCGGGCTGGGGCGATGCGGTTTGCAACTCCGGTTTCACGCGGGACGTGCAAATGTTGAAAGACGCGGGCTTCAACTGGATTCGCGGTTCGCACTATCCGCATGCCCCGGCGTATCTGAAGGCGTGCGATGAAAAAGGCATGCTGTATTGGTCAGAAAATATTTTCTGGGGAACCGGCGGCAAGCAGACCGATGGAGTGTGGAGCGCCAGCGGGTATCCGGTGACGAAAAAAGACGAAAATGGATTTGAAGAAAGCGTTCTGCGTGAGTTGGGGGAAATGATTCGCATCCACCGCAACAGTCCGTCCGTCATGGCATGGAGCACGAGCAACGAACCATTCTTTAGTGACTCGAAGGTAATGGACAAAGTGGCGGCGTTGTTAAAAAAAGAAGTGGAAGTGATTCATCAGTTAGACCCCACCCGCTCAGCGGCTATAGGTGGTTGCCAACGTCCAACGGGGGCCAAACGGATTGATAAATTAGGAGACATTGCTGGCTATAATGGTGATGGTGCGCGCATTCCAGATTTTCAGAATCCGGGCATTCCGTCGGTGGTTTCGGAATACGGAAGCGTTACGGCGATTCGCCCTGGCAAGTATATTCCATGCTGGGGAAGTGATTTTGCAAAGTTGAAGGATGGTTGCCCGGAAGAACCGGCATGGCGCTCAGGACAAGCGATTTGGTGCGCCTTTGACCACGGCAGTATTGCTGGAAGCAGTCTGGGGAAAATGGGAATTATTGATTACTTCCGTGTTCCGAAGCGTGCGTATTACTGGTACCGCAACCAATATGCCAAGGTTGCACCACCCACATGGCCAGAGGCGGGAACGCCCGCCCAATTGGGCTTGAAAGCGACCAGCACGGAACTGGCATCGACAGATGGAACCGAAGATGCGCGCTTGGATATTTCCATTCAGGATGCAAGCGGAAAACTGATTAGTAATGCGGTGTCGGTTACACTGACCATTGAATCCGGGCCGGGGGAACTTCCAACGGGAAAAACGATTTCGTTCGAACCTGACCCCAAGGCTGACATTCCGATTATTGACGGACAAGCGGCGATTGAGTTTCGCTCTTACTACGCAGGCACCACGGTAATTCGCGCAACGTCGGCTGGACTGAAGGATGCAACAATTCAAATTGTCTCAAAAGGTGGTCCCGCATACGTAAAGGGCAAAACACCTGAAACTCAGGACAGACCGTATGTACACTTTACTGGCGCACCAGTCAATGCGTCTAGTGGCGCCAGCACATCGCTCAGCCTGAACCGTCCAACCAAGGCGAGCAGTATGGCACAGGGAGCCGCCTCATCTGTTGCGAACGATGGCAACGCAGGAACGGTGTGGAAGGCGGCGGACAATGCTGCGGATGCTTGGTGGCAGACGTTCCTCGAAAATTCCTATCAGGTGAATCGCGTGCAGCTAGTTTTCCCTGCTGAAGGAAATTACCGCTTCCAGATTCAGACATCGGCTGATGGACAAACCTGGAAACCCGTGTTGGATCAGTCGCAAACCACCGATACGGATAAAACGCGCACGTTCTTTGGAAACTTTGGCAATGCGGTTGGCTACGTTCGTGTCCAGTTTGTCGGATTACCCGACGGGCAACCGGCGGCTCTCGCCGAGGTTACCGTGGGTGGAGGAAAAGACATGACGCTGGATGCAGCGCAGTTGTCTGGGAGAATTATCGGCACCCCAGGTTCCTGGAAAAACGACTCCGCTTGTGCAATGGACGCGGCGATGGATGGGAACCAGGAAACCTTCTTTGATGCCGCCCAAGAAAGCGGTGCATGGGTCGGTTTGGATTTAGGCACACCACAGGGAGTGGCAAAAGTACGCTACTGCCCGCGTAAGGAACTGCCACAACGCATGGTGGGCGGAAAATTCCAGGGAGCCAACAAAGCGGACTTCAGCGACGCAGTGGATTTATTCACCGTGAGCGTAGCGCCCGCCGATGGAAAGATGACCGAGCAAAAAATTGAAAATCCCGCAGCCTTTCGCTATGTCCGCTACGTATCACCAGACAACGGAAGTTGTAACATTGCGGAAATGGAATTTTGTGGGTTAGGAAAATAGGGAGATGAAAAACCATGAAGTACTTTGTTAGTCGAGGAATATTGACCCTGTTCCTCATTTTTGGAATTCCGCTGGCGGCACAGGCTTACACGCATCCATCTATTCCCCTGACTGTGGCCGATCTGGAAGATGTGAAAAAGAATCTTGACAAGGAACCGTGGAAAAGTGGTTACGCACTCCTTGTTGCGGATGGACACTCCCAACTGAGTTACAAAATGGAGGGGCCATTCACTGAGGTCAGCCGCAACAAGGGCGGACGTGACGTAAATCTTCCGCAGTGGAAAAATGACATGCAGGCGGTTTTCAACCTGTCTCGCATGTGGTATTTCACGCGCAACACGGCCTATGCACAAAAAGCCCACGATATCCTGATCGCTTGGGCAACCACGCAAAAGGTATACGACGGGATGGAATCGAACCTTTCGCTGGGCGATTACGCCTATCGTTTTGCAGGTGGGGCATCTATCCTGCGTGGAACCTGGCCAGGTTGGACGGAGACCGATACGAATGTGGTGAAGAACCTCTTTGAAAAAGTATACTGGCCTTGTACGGGTATAGGCGGCACGCTTGGACCAGCGAATAAGGGTGGGTTGTCGATCTCTGCAGCCCTTGCAATTGCAGTCTTCAATGATGACGAAGCCAAGTTTAACCAAGTGCTACATGCGTTTCGAACCGATGCCGCCACTGGACTGTTGAATACGCTACCCAATGGAGAGGAAGGCGAAACGGCACGTGATCAGGGGCATGCTTACGGGCAACTGCTTGCCAGCGCTTTTACCGCGGAAGTCTTTTGGAAACATGGCGTAGATGTTTTTTCGGAGATGGACAATCGCCTGCTAACCGTTGGTGAATATTACGCACGACTCAACTCGGGAATCAAGACGCCATATGTTCCTATGGGCACAATAGATTGTCTCTACGTGAACCCGCCAGGCGATCCTGGCTTTGCTGCTGAACCAATGGGGTTCAACATATTGAGAAGCGCTTACGTAACGCGTAAAGGTCTTGTCGCTCCCTACATAGATATGAAATTGGCTACCCAGATTCAAAACAGTGATGCCTTCATGTTTTTAAAATCCGCCGATCCTTCGACGGCAACACCACCTCCGACACTAGCGTTTCCAGCAACTGTTTCTGTAAGCGGCAACCTGACCAATTGCGAAATCGGTGGCGCATCACCGACAGGAAAAGGCTCTTACAGCAATGGCACCTGGACTTTACAAGGCGGGGGAACCCAGATTTGGACTACAGGCCCGGACAGTTGTCATTTCCTTTACAAAGAAGTTACGGGTGATTTTGCCATTATCGCCAAAGTCACTTCCGTACAAAACACCCATGAGAATGCGAAAGCGGGAGTCATGTTCCGCGAAACTCTTGCCCCTGAATGTACACGAGCAAGCATTGGAATCACGCCTAAAGTAAAGTTTGAATCTGCCATAAAAGGATGGACTAACCTGTTTGCAGGAATGAACTGGGCTGGACGCGTCTTTCCGGTTTTGCAAATACCCTATTGGGTAAAGTTGGAACGCATTGGGAAGCGCATGACAACCTACACATCATTGGACGGTACGAGTTGGGCTACCGCATCCGTCGGCGAGTTTGGCAAATTGGGAGACAAGGGCTACCTCGGGCTGTACGTCTGCGCAGCCAATAAAGGCATACTGAATACCTCGACCTTCACAGATGTGCGCATGACCGGTGGCGATGGAGCCGAAAAACCCAAGACACCTGCGGCACCTTGTTCTCTTTGGGGTGCACCCGGCACCGACAAGACGCCGCTGCACTGGCTCGAATCCTTTGGTGCAACAAACTATACGGTTAAACGGTCTACCACTAGCGGTGGACCGTACACGACCATTGGCACAGTAGATAAACCCAGTTATGTAGATATCTCCGTAGTGGCTGGAACCACATATTACTACGTAGTTAGCGCATCAAACACCGCAGGCGAAAGCCCCAACAGCAATGAGGAGGCCGTCACTCCCTTTGTCATATTGACCAATGTGGCCAAGGGCGGAAAGGCTTCGGCTGCCCATGCCTATGATGCCGGAAGCGAAGGCGCAAACAACGCTTTTGACGGAAACAGCGGAACAAAATGGAATGGAGGAATCGGTTATCTCCAGTACGATCTCGGCCCCGGTAAAGTTTGCGTTCTTAAGCGCTACGACATTTGCAGCGCGAATGATGTACCCGAACGCGACCCGAAAGACTGGCAATTCCAAGCCTCCAATGATGGTATCGCATGGACAACGCTGGACACGCAAACCAACCAGATATTTACCAGTCGTCATTTTGTTAAACAATATACCCTGAGCAGCAACGCTCTCTACCGTTACTACCGACTGAACATCACCGCCAACATGGGCGGCCCAAAACACTCGGTTCAACTTGCCGAATTAGCACTGATGAAATAAGTAGATCATTGCATCAAAAAAACAACTTGGGTGTATCTTGCTACTGTTGCTATTTTATGGTACAGGGTGCCCTCAGATGTTTGTGTGCGAAAAATATAGCCGGGCGGGTGATAGAAAAGATGAGATGCACATAGACAACTTTAAAAGGAACTAATTTCGTATGAATATAAAATTTTTTCAAATGCAATGCCTGACTGTTTTACTTGCGACTTTGATGACACCGTTTTCCGCTGTGGCTTTAGGGGCACAACCAACTGAATCCCCAACAGCAACATCGCACCTTGTAACCGGCAGTAAACAAGGCCCCGGCGATGCATTAACGCTATGGTATACACAGCCCGCAGATAAGTGGATCAAGGCGCTGCCCGTTGGCAATGGTCGCTTGGGGGCCATGATCTTTGGCCAGCCGCAAAAAGAACGGCTGCAACTAAACGACGTTACCGTTTGGTCTGGCAATCCCCAGCCCGATGCTGATCGCAAGGATGCGTATAAAAGTTTGCCAGAATTGCGTCGCCTCATTCGCGAGGGGCAGTACGATCAGGCGGAAAAGTTTGCGAATCAGAACTTTAATGGCCCCGCACCATACAACGCTTCGTATCAAACGCTGGGGGATTTGAATTTCGAATTTCAATTGCCAGCAGGCGAGGTTACAGATTACCGCCGCTCGCTGGACATTGCGCAGGCCGTGGCAAAGGTGGAGTTCAAGGCGGGCGATATAAAATTCGAGCGAGAGATTTTTTCCAGCGCACCGGATGCGGCGCTCGTGCAGCATTTCAATGCGGACAAAAAAGGCGCGTTGAGTTTTACCATGCAACTAACCCGTGTGGAGAAGGCACAAACGCGGTTCGACGAAAAAACAAACACGCTTATCATGACGGGTAACACGGGCAGCACATTGGGGTATGAAGTCCATGCCCGCATACTGGCCAAGGGCGGGAAGGTGACTGGCACAAATGCTCAACTCACCATTGATGGCGCAGATGAAGTTACTGTGTTGTTAACAGACGCGACAACATTTTTGCTCGACTATGACAAGGGCTACAAGGGTGGCGACCTCAGCATCGCGGGCAAACGTATGGATGCGGTGGCTGCTAAAAAATACGATACCCTCAAAACCGCACATGTGGCGGATTATCAAAAATATTTCAAGCGCGTAAGTTTGGATTTGGGCAAAAACGATTTAGACAAACCAACCGACGAACGGCTCAGGGGATATAAGGATACGAAGGATGCATCCTTCGCCGCGCTCTTCTATCAATTTGGCCGCTATCTTCTAATCTCATCCAGCCGTCCGGAAAACCCGCTCCCCTCCAACTCTCAGGGAATTTGGGGCGACGGTCTTGACATGCCGTGGAAGTGCGATTACAAATCTAACATCAATTATGAGATGAACTATTGGGGTGTTGAATCTGGCAACCTAAGCGAGATGCACCTGCCCATGTTGCACATGACACAGAACCTGGTGAAACCCGGAACTAAAACGGCACAAGCCTACTTTGGGCCGGACACACCGGGCTGGGTGGTTGGTTACACGACCAACGGCTGGAGTTGGACCTCACCCGGCGCGCAACTTTCCTGGGGCATCTGGTTTGGCGGCAGCGGCTGGATGTGCCAGCATCTATGGGAGCACTATGCGTTCACGCGCGACTTGGAATACCTCAAGTCGGTTTATCCCACGATGAAGGGAGCGGCGGAATTTTGGATGGCCAACTTGGTGGAGGGAACAGATGGTAAATTGATCACGTCGCCGTCCAGTTCTCCCGAGAATAATTTCACCGCAGACAATGGAAAGAAAAGTACCATTTGCGAAGGTGCCACGATGGAAAAATCCATCGTGTGGGATTTGCTGAACAATACCGCGCGGGCTGCTACTGTGTTGGGAATTGATGCAGACTTCCGCAAAAAGGTAGAAACGACACGTGACCGTATTCGCCCAATTCAAGTGGGCAAGCGCGGTCAAATCATGGAGTGGGGCGGCGACTGGGACGAGCCAAAGAGCGACCACCGCCATGTTTCCCATTTATTTGGACTGCATCCTGGTCATGAGATCACCGCACTAGGCACGCCACAATTGGCCGAAGCCGCTAAGCAAACACTCAAAGAACGCGGCGACGATGGCACGGGCTGGTCACTGGCATGGAAAATTAATTTTTGGGCCCGATTGCGCGATGGCGACCATGCGCACAATTTGATGAACTACCAACTCCGTTACACGGAAGAATTGAAAACCATCATGGCAGGAGCAGGAGGAACGTACCCCAATTTATTTGATGCGCATCCGCCGTTCCAAATTGATGGCAACCTTGGTTTCATTTCAGGAATCAACGAGATGCTCTTGCAAAGCCAGGAAAATTACACAGATGCGTCCTCTCCCAACAAGGATTGTTATTACGTTGATCTCCTTCCCGCGCTGCCTTCTGCCTGGGCCAATGGCAATGTAAAGGGACTGCGCGCCCGCGGCGGATTTGAGATCGATATGGCTTGGCAAAATGGCAAATTGCAAGAGGCAACCGTGCGAAGTCTAACAGGCAGCAACCCCAAGGTGCGTTATGGAAATAAATTGCTTGAACTATCGCTAAATCCCGGCAAAAGCATCAAGATCAATGGCGAACTGCAAATCGTAAAATAAAAAAGGAAAATGAGTTGCACTCAAAATGGACTCAACCTCCCTAAGAACACCATACATACAAAAAGATGGACGGATCAGTCGATTCAACTGATCCGTCCAAAAGACAAGCAAGGCATTGTCCAACAAAAAAAACTACTCGCCGTATGCGCTCAACAGAATCTGCTTCAGTTCCTCGACCAGCGGGTAGCGCGGGTTAGCGCCGGTGCACTGATCGTCAAACGCGTTGAGTGCCACATCATCCAACTGCGCCATGAAGAGTTCCTTCGGCACGCCATACGCAGCGAAACTACCTGGGATGTTTAAACGGGCGCGCAGCCCATCCACCGCTTGAATCAGACTTTCCACGCCCTGTTCCACCGTATCGGCAGGCAGGCCCAGAGCCACCGCGATTTCGCGATATTTCTGGTCGGCCACCGGGTACTCGTACTTCGGATACGCCGTATACTTGGATGGACGCGACGCGTTGTAACGGATCACATGCGGCAACAGGATTGCGTTGGCGCGGCCATGCGGCACATGGAAACTGCCGCCGATTTTGTGCGCCAAACTGTGGTTAATTCCCAGAAACGCGTTGGTAAACGCCATGCCTGCCATACAACTCGCGTTGTGCATTTTTTCACGCGCCTTCTCGTTCTTCGGCTCCGCGTAGGCAATCGGCAGGTACTTGAACAGCATCTTGATCGACTGCAACGCAAGGGAGTCGGTGTAATCGCTCGCGAGCACAGACACGTAAGACTCAACCGCGTGGGACAACACGTCCATACCCGTGTCAGCCGTAACAGACGGCGGAACTGAATAAGTCAGTTCGGGATCAAGAATCGCAATATCCGGCGTCAGTTCATAGTCCGCCAGCGGATATTTGATACCCGCAACCTTGTCGGTAATAACCGCAAAGGCCGTTACTTCAGAACCGGTACCGGACGTGGTGGGGATGGCAACGAACAACGCCTTCTTGCCCAACTCCGGGAAGCGCACCGCGCGTTTGCGAATGTCCACGAAACGCAACGCCAGGTCTTCAAACCGCGTGCCGGGTTGCTCGTAGAACAACCACATACCCTTGGCCGCATCAATAGGCGAACCACCGCCAAACGCCACAACCAAATCAGGTTGGAATCGGTTCATGCACTCCACCCCGCGGTATACCGTATCCGTGCTGGGGTCCGGCTCCACCTCGCTGAAAACTTCGGTTTCCATCCCCGCTTGCTTTAAATATTCTTCCGCACGAGCAACCAAGCCGAGTTTTACCATCATCGGATCGGTAACGATCAGCGCGCGCTTGCGCGGGATACAACGGAGATACTCCAGACAGCCCTTCTCAAAATAAATCTTGGGGGGAACCTTAAACCATTTCATATTCACTCTCCGCTTGCTATGGCGCTTGACGTTCAGCAGATTTTTCACACTCACATTTTCCGAGGTGGAATTGCCGCCAAACGCACCGCACCCCAGCGTCAGGCTCGGATCCATGCGGTTGTAAATATCGCCAATAGCACCAAAACTCGTCGGCACGTTTTCCAGAATGCGGCTCGTCTTCACCGTCTTGCGATACGCGTTAATAACTTCCGGGTTTTCGGAGAAAATACCCGCCGAGTGTCCCATACCGCCAAAGTGGACAATCGCGTCGCATACATGAATGGCTTCCTCCGTCGTCTCCGCCACATAGAATCCCAGAATCGGCGACAACTTTTCACGGCTGAGCGGGACATGCGGCCCCACACCATCCAATTTTGCGATGAGCAACTTCGTAAGCGGGTCTACCTTGATGCCAGCCAACTCCGCAATCTTCACAGCGGGCTGCCCGACCACCGCGGCAGACATTGCGCCACGCTTTTCATCAATCGCCAGCACCTGTACCTTCGCCGCTTCGTCGGGAGTCAGCACGTGCGCACCCTGCGCCACAAACCGCGCCAGCACCTGATCGGCAATCTCGCGATCCACCACTACCGACTGCTCGGACGCGCAAATCGTTCCGTTATCAAACGTCTTGGAGAGAATGATGTCGTTCACCGCCATGTTGATCTTGGCGGTCTTCTCAATATAAACCGGCACGTTACCCGGCCCGACGCCCAGCGCGGGCTTTCCGGAACTGTACGCCGCCTTCACCATGCCGCTGCCGCCCGTTGCCAGAATCAGCGACACCTGATTATGCTTCATGATCAGGTTGGTTTTTTCCACGGACGGTTCGGTGATCCACTGAATGCAGTGAGCCGGTGCGCCCGCTGCAATCGCCGCGTCGCGCATCGCGACTGCCGCCGCTACGCTGCACGCCTGAGCCTTCGGGTGGAAGCCAAAAATAATCGGGTTGCGCGTCTTCATCGCGATCAACGATTTGAACATCACCGTGGAAGTCGGATTCGTCACTGGTGTGATCCCAACGATCACGCCAATCGGATCGGCAATTTCAACAATGCCCTCTTCCTTGTCCTCGTGAATTACCCCGACCGTTTTTTGATCCTTGATGTCGTGGTAAATATACTCCGTGCCAAACAAATTTTTTGTAACTTTGTCCTCAAAAACGCCCATGCCGGTTTCGTCCACAGCCAGACGTGCCAGTTTCAATCGTTGCGCCACACCCGCCAGCGCCATAGATCGCACCACGGCATCCACTTGCTCTTGAGAAAAGGACTCGAACGCTTCGAGTGCGTACAGCCCCTGCGTGACCAGCGTGTCAATTTCCGCATCGCCACACGACTGGAAATTACCCGAGGGCGCAGCGCACGCTGCGAACGGCAGTTTGACAACCGGCCCATCCTGCGTGGCAGGCAACGGTTCGGTGTTTGCTTCAGTGGGGGTGTTTTTCTTCGCCATGATGAGACTCCTTCTAAGGAGGAAGATGGCGACCATCTGAGGTCGCATTTAAGAGAATCACTTATCGAGAAGCAGTTCTCTATAAAGATTGTACAAAATCTGCAATTCCCTGTCAAGGGTTTATTGTAAAAAATTTCCTAATTCACAATATTGATACAAGAGAAGTTACACATCTGTCAAATTCAACCCCTGCGAGAGACAAAACAGTAACATTCTTTTTGTGAAGCGAATAACAGCCGTGAAGGGCCGTAAAACCTCAATGGAAAGCTCTAAAATTGAAAACCTTTGATCACAAGGAGTGCAGTATACGCGAAATCCCCGTTCAAAGCAATGGGTTTTCCATATTCACACAGAAAACGGCAAAAACAAAAAACGAACCACGAATAAACACAAATTGACACGAATGCGCTGTTGCAGCATTCGTGTGAATTCGTGTTTATTCGTGGTTGGGGCAGGAACTCCTCATTGTCTAGATTCCCTTCCAAACACCTTTGCACCACGAAGGACACGAAGAGCACGAAGGAAGGAAAAAGAACGGCAAAAAACTACGGTGGATGGACAGGATTTTTTTATGATCCTGTTTATCCTGTACATCCATGTTTAAAACCAAGTTTGCGTTTCTCTTCTTGTTTTCCTTCGTGCTCTTCGTGGTGAAAAATGGGGGTATCTAGACTTTGAGGAGCTCCTGGTGGTGGGGTTTTGAAGTTCTCCGCGAACTCCGCGTGAAACCAAGTTTGGTGTTTTATTTCTTCCCAGTCATCACCCATTTGTTCAGGCTCACGCTGGTGTTCTTTACCGTGCTGGTCGAGCGCGTACCGGTGCAAACCACGCCAGTTTCGTTCCGCGCGTAGTCCGAACCGATGCCGACAGCAATCGGCACATTGGCGGCAACCGAACCATCATCGGTGGAGAGCGCATTCAGGATATTGGTTGTTACCTTGCTGCCGGTTTCCGCAACGGGCGTCCCCGTTACGACCACCTTTAACAACCCGGCTTTTGACCAGGTGAGCGTTACGATCTGCGTTGTTTTCTTTGTTTTGCCAACCAGGACTTGCGTGCGGAACACCGCGCTACCGCCCTTGGCGCCTTTCAGGCTGCTGGAAACGGCAGCGCTCAGCGGTTGACTGAAGGTTACATCGCCCACCGTGATGTTGATCTGCGTTGAGGCGGAGATGCTCGCAAACGTACTGGGCAGTTGGATGCTCGCCTTGAAGGCGTAGGTGTCTTTTGACGTAATCACCGCCGTTTTCGCCGCGTAGGTTTCCGAATGCGCGGACTGCACCGTTACGCTGTTTTTGACAAACGACATGTCCGCCGCCAGCAGATTGATGGACGCGCTGACAATGGCCGATTCCGCAAAGTCATTCTTCACCTGGAAGTACAGCGTCTTGCTATCATTCGCGCCAGTAAGCGTGAAATTGCCGCTGGTGGAGTACGCAGTCCACGTCGCGGTGGTCAGATCGGCCACGTCGCTTACTTTGTAGTAAGTCGGATCGCCCGTCGCTGCGTTCTGGAACGTAACCGCCGCCGAAGTGGCGGATGCCGCACCGCTGTTGATGGTGAACGCCGTAACCGTCGGCGTAATGCCCGCGAGGGTGATCGTCGCGGTGGTTATTTCCGAGAGGTCATCGTCGGAATTATCAAAGTAACTGTTGTTGTTGTTATAGGTCGCAAAATACAGCATTTTTTCGCCAACCCCACTGGATAGCGTGTAGGTCATAGTCGTCGCGTCGTCCAGCGCGATCCACGAGGCATCCGAGAAATCGGCATTTTCACTCACGGCGTAATGCGTGGTAAAGGGACTCATAACTGGAGTCAGCGTAACCGTACGACTGGTGGTAGAAGTTGCACCATCGTTGATGTTGAGAGAGTAAACCAACGCGCTAAATGCGCGCAAATAGGGATAGCCATCATTAAATCCCTGCGTGGTATCGATCACCCAATCGTCGGAAAAATCCCAGCCGCTGAATGTGCTTTGGGTGCGCAACGCGCTGGTGGAAACAACGCTGATACCTGTTTTTGTCCCGCTATTTACTGCGCCGTGTCCGGTGAGGCAGTAGCAGGCGGTGAAGGTTTGCGTGCCGCTGCCGCTATACGCGGATCCCACCAGCCCGCCGAGGTAAGAAGTTCCAGACACCGCACCGCTGGCGTAACTCTGCGAAATCATTTGCGTGCCGCCGTAATTGTAAGCGTATCCCACCAGCCCGCCGACACGAGTACTTCCCGACACATCGCCGGTCGCGAAGCATTGCGAAATCGTTTGCGTGCCGTCGGAGCTATACGCGTTTCCCACCAGCCCGCCGACGTAATCACTGCTTCCCGACACATCGCCGGTGGCGTAACACTGCGAAATAGTTTGCGTGCCGCGCTCATTATCCGCGTATCCCACCAGCCCGCCGACGAAGCCG
>DNPO01000141.1:0-6246 GCA_003501375.1 Candidatus Sumerlaeota bacterium
GATATGCTCCGCCGTTACCCGGCGGGAAAAGGAGAAGCAAAATGACGCCTGTATTATCTATACGCACTTTTGTCTTGCGCCAGCCGATTTGCATTGGAGCGCTATGCTATCTTGTTTTGTTTGTTGTCAGTCAGTCTATACCACAGACACTCCTTGCCGCCTTCCTGGCGTTTTCCATACCATTTATCAGTTGCTTTGTTGGCGGTTTTGCCGCTTGGGAGCCGTCCACGATATTAAGCAAGCCATTGGGCTATTTCCTTCCAGACTATCGAACTTCTCTGAGAAAATCCCTTGCTATTCAGGGAATCGTGCAGAGCGCCCTTGCCTCTCTTTTTGTTTTACTTTTTCCGTGTGATGCTTTTGGGAAAACAGGAACACACATGCTGGCTGTGTTTCTTGTTTCTTTAGCCTTTTTTGGCGCTTGGGTAGAGGGATTCCTGACTCCAGCAAAACGCGGAGCGATGTATGGTGTTGTCGCGCTCTTCTTTTTGTTTTTGGATTTGAAGTTGGAGGTGATGAAGTCCCTTATCTTTTCCTATCCAATATGCCCCATTGTGGTTTGTCCATTTTTCCTCAGGTTTTTCTGGAACCAACTGCATGGGACCGTTTTGACGGAAAAATGTCGTAAAGAAATTCTGGCATCTTTCTCTAAGAAAATGTCGACTCCCATACCCCTCGAAAACGAAGAGGAGGAGCGGAACTTATGCGATTGCCGCAATGGATATCTGGGGCAATTTCTTTTAAAGCGTGTACAACAAAGCATTCCACAAAGCGCATCCCAGGCATTTTGGGGAAGTCTTTATGAGAATCTACATTTTCTTTCACTCAGGCTTTTCGTATTTACGATGGCTCGTTACACCACCGGACTATTTGTAACAATTTGTCTCTTTTGTGTCTTCCTAAAATTTAGCATCTTTACAACAAGTACAACTATTGCCTTCGTTCTGTGGATGTGTTCTATAGATATCATTGTTGCGTTATATAGGCGAGGAAATTCATCCTGTGTGTCTCTCTTGCTCCGAATCGGGCGCCGGAATTATTCACGTTATTTGTTAGCGCTTTGGGGGGGGATATATCTTGTTCTGCTTCCTGTACTCCTGTTTTCCCTCGTCGGGTTTTTTCTGCTAATCGGGTATTTCGCCCCATCGTACGATGTGTCCAATGTCATTGCCAATACATGGGCATCAATCATTATCCTGGGCCCAGTGTGTTTATGGGTCAAATCTTTTTCGCTTGCATATCCCAATAGACTGTCTTCTTGGCTTGTACAGCAAATGATTACCATTGTTTTTTTTGGGATACCTATCTTTTTGTTTTTTCAATTCAAACCATTGATGCTGTATTTCCATTCCGCTGGGAATCTGTTGCCGTGGGGCTTAGGTGTCGCAGTTATTGGCGTAGGGGGATGGATTCTTACCTTGCGCAGGCTAATTCGTCGGAGTGACTTGTTGTGATGTGCATTTTTATGACGGGTAAAATTTTATTATCATATCGAAAAGGAGAAGCAAAATGGGAGAGAACACGGTGATTTCGGTTAAAGGGTTGCGGAAAATTTTTGGCGTAATGAAGCACGCGCTGGACGGTGTGGATTTGGAGGTTACGCGTGGCAGCATCGTGGGGTTGATTGGCGCGAACGGCAGCGGCAAGAGCACGCTGCTGCGGCATATCGTCGGGCTATATCTTCCCGACTCGGGAACCGTCACTACGCTGGGGCGTTCCGCTGCGGATTTGACGCCCGCGGAATTATCGCGCATCGGTTATGTGCATCAGGAGGGCGAACTGCTGGAGTGGATGACGGTGGAACAACTGCTGCGTTACGTTGCGGCGTACTACCCGACCTGGAACTACGAGTTGGAAAAGAAATATTGCACGAAGTTTTGCATCATCCCCGATGTTCGCGTCGGCACCTTGTCGCCCGGTCAACGCCAGATGGTTGCCGTGTTGCTCGCGGTGGCGTTCGAGCCAGAACTGCTGATTCTGGACGAACCCGCAGCAGCGATGGACCCGCTGGCGCGTCGGGAATTCCTCAACCTGCTGCTCGAACTGATCCAGTCGCCTAACCGCACAATTGTTATTTCATCGCACATTCTCACCGATATTGAAAAGGTGGTCGATCAGGTGGTGATTCTCAATTACGGGCGGGTATTGCGAAATGTCAGTCTGGACGATCTGCGCGAAGAATTTACGCAGGTGCATCTCACGTCGTTGTCCGGTCCACTGCCCGAACGTCTGCCATTTGAAAACGTGGTGGAGTCGCAGCGCAACGGCAGCAGCGCGGTGTTGACATTGCGCGGTCAGACGCCGGAGAAGATCGTGGCAATGGCCGAGCAAATCGGCGCAGCGGCGGAGTTGCAATCGTTACCGTTGGAAGAACTGTACCGCATTGTGGTGGAGAAGGCGAAATAGGGGCGCACGTTCCGCAACGACACGCTGTTTCCCACAATGCTACGTTTCCCTTTTCGACCTTGCGGCTTTTTGTGTTCTGGCGTCCCCCCAGGCGCAGAGGTCTGCAAGGCCGAGAGGGAAAAGGATAAAATGATGACACCCTTAACTGCAAATCTGAAACTTTTGTATCAACGTCCGTGGCTACTATTTTTTGAGTTGGCGTTTCTGCTCACCTATATTTGGGCGTATCGTATAGGGGTTGGAAATTCTGTCCAGCGGTGTCCGTCATGGGAATTCATCTTTTTGAAATATGGGTGGGCAGGGATTTCTTTGTCTGTTGTAATTCCACACCTTATTGCTGCGGAACAATCGCATATTCTTCGAAAACCGTTCAGTTTTTGTTTGCCACTGCATCGTGCTGTGCCGCGGCGTGTGCTCACTCCGGTAGTTTGCCTGATTAATTTATTCTGGGGGGTGTTTTTTATCCTGTTGGAGTATTCCAATCTTTCATCTTGGGAACTCATGACTCAAGGTTTAGCCATTTCCTTTTTGGGTGCGATTTTTTCTGTACTGGGGATATTTTTTGGCATTGTCAGAGGGGGATGTCTCCTTTTTGGTATATGGGTTATATGTTTGTGCTGTAGTACGGGATGCTTGCCGTGGTTCAATATTCCTTTTTGCCCATATCTTAATACAGGCATTGTATCCTTCCCAATTCCGCTTATTTTGTTTTGTATTGTATTGCTGGGTATTTTTTGGAAAAGTATGGATGGTGATGCCATCGTGTTAAGTATTTGCAGGGGAGAGTCTCGTTCGGCTCGGGTGAGAAGGGCGCAGAAGTATGGAAATGATAGAGGAATCCAGGAGCGTACACGGAGAAAACTATTCAAGGTTAGCTCTACTACGCTGCCACGGAGTTTTATGGGAAAAAGTTGGGGCGCATTGTATAAAGCAGAAATTCATGCCCAATTTCCTGTGATGCGTATGAGGTTGGTATTGTCTGGGATTTTTATAGTGCCTGTTCGATATCTTTTTGGGGGAGATGATTTATTTATTTTGCCGGTTTTTCTGTTTGTCCCTTGTTTAGACCTCCTCGACTCTGTTGTGCTGCTGCATTTTCCACTCCTACTGACGGATGGGCGATGTGAACGCTGCCGCCGTTCGGTGGTTTGGGGTACCTGTCAGTTAGCATTTACTTTTATCTATGCGGCATTGTTTTTTGGGATTTATTGTGCCGTTGTTTTTGTGTTTCCGCATATTTCTAACCATCCTCTTCAGGAGCGGTGCATGCCCCTCATTTTGACACTCGCGTTTGCTCCGTTTACGTTATTACTGGGCGCGTATTTTCCCCGGCTCACTCAAAAAGGAAAAATGATTGTATATATGTTTTTTTATGTGCTTTGCGGTCTCGCGTTTGGTCGGTTGGTAGGTAGGGTACGTGCTGGTACTTGGGAACCGTTCTCCGTATTCCTTGGGTGCGTTATCCTTGGTGTTTTGTTTTTGGGATTCTGGGGCATGAAAATGTACCAACGGGCATATCACAGCGATTTGGCGTGAGAACCCTTTACTGTCTACCGAATGTGAAAAACCGCTGAAGAAAGAATTTCGATCATGACACCCTTAACCGCAAACCTGAAACACTTTTATCAATCCTGGAGGTTGATTTTTCTCGAAGTTCTACTTGTCGTTTTCTACCTGATGCTTGGTGTCGTTTTATTTTGCGAACGTTTCATTGATTTGACGTACGAAGATCCAAACAATCGGAATATTTTGCATTTGGCGGGTGTTTTTGTTCTGTGTGCATTTACCGGCGCGTTGGTGGCGGGTACCCAAGAAGCGCTGCTTTCAAAACCATTTGTGTTTTGCCTGCCCGGACACCGCAGGTACGTTGTGCGGCATTTATTGACTACCGTCGGATGCCTTGTCAGTTTTCTCTCTGCATTATGCTCATCCGTTCAAGGGTACTCCCACCTGCCATTTATCGGAGTCTTCTTCTGGGGGATTGTTGCGTTCTGTGTTGGATTAAGTTGTTATGCTGCGGGCGCCTTTTATCTTTTAACCGGGCGTTTTATTGCGGTGCGCTCCAGTGATTATCTGGTATACATTTTCGTCTTGGCGGAGGTGGGGCTTTTCGCATGCCGCGACCGCTGCGGGGGTGCCGCGTGGGTTTTGGCCTTTCCTATTTTAGCAATGAGTTCGTTTTTGTTGTCGAAAATATGGCATCGGCTGGAAGAGATCGGTTCGCCGTTGGAATGGCGCAATCATGGTGTCTTTGCCGCCTGGAGCCTGAACCGGATGAGAAGGCAATTGGATGCGCAGCGGCGTGCCGCATCGGCGGACTCGCTGCAAAACCGAGCGAAGAAGTATGTGTTGAAGCGGATGGAACGCAGCGCACCGCTGAGCATTGCGCGTACAACCTGGGGTGCGTTGTATGAAAACGTTAGTCGTCGCCAGTGGCACGTATCGGCTTTTTTGTTTATTGTCTGCTTATTACTGTTACTTCAAACCGGTTATACGGCCAGTCTTCCGGAAGGAGTGGCACCCGAGAGCGGTGTCCCAGACCCTTTCAAATTTTCATGCGTGGGCGATTTGTTCCTGCTTTTTCTTTTGTTGAATGTCTGCATCGTTTGTTTGTTCCCTTTCCATTCTGCGCTTTTTCTGCCAATGGGGCGGCGTGAAAGATTTTGGCGATCCATCCGACTTGCTGGCATACAAGTTGGCGTGGTGATGGCATGCTACTTGGTCGTTGCTGGATTGTTGCATCTGGGCGCGGGCTTTATGCCTCCTATGTGGCGGTGGCATTTTTCACCGCCACATTTCAGCACCTGCGTGTGGGCTATTCCAACGGTGTCGTTTTTTCTGCTTGTCTGTTTATCGGCTGCGCCGTCTCCCAAGGAAGTCGCTGTGCAAGACGCCCTCCCCTTTGTTCTGACAGTTATTTTTATTCTCCTCATGGTTTTAACCTCTCTCTGTTTGCCTTTTTCCGTGCGGGCTGAAACGTTGCCTGGTTTTGTGGGAGTGCTTGTCTTGGGACTATTGCTTTTCGGATTATGGATTGTAGCGTTACGCCGACGGACGTACCGCGGCACTTTGTAGTATCTATTTTACCTGTGAGAATGGAGCGGAATTATGACTCCCTTAACCGCAAACCTGAAACTGTTTCAACAATCCTGGCTGGGCATTCTTGGATTTCTCATCGCTTTTGCGATGTGGTACTTTTGGTTCGCTGGCGTTCTACTTTTTACCAGTACCTCCTCGCCGGAGTGGACGCCTCGAATTTATGGCTGCTTCCTTTCCTTTTCGTTTTTGGTGGCCTTGGTGGCGGGCCTTTTGCAGCGTGATGCACTTTGCAAACCGTTTACTTTTCTTTTGCCGGGACACCATGACATTCCTCGACGTGTGCTGACCCGTGTCGGTTGCGTGGCGAACTTGGTGGGATTGGTGTTTTTGCTCGTGGAAAAAACGCCCAGCGCCGGATTTTACGATGCTGTTGTCTGGGCCATGGTTGCGTATCTGGGAGGACTGGTGGTTTACGCTTTGGGTGTCTTCCTCGTTTTTTATTTCTCTGGCCCAGACGGAATAATGATAACCGCTTATGTTGCTATGTTTTTATGGTGCTTGGTTGATTGGACTTTTTTGCTGACGCATCCACTCCCTGCTATTGTTATTCTTTTTGCGGCGTTGTACGGCTTCTGGTATTGGATGGATGCCAAGTGTTTGGCGCGGAAAAATTGCGGGAAATTGTATTATAGTTTTCAAAATATTTGGAATAGAAATTACCGGGAAGAATGGCGACAGGCGCATCTGCGCCAAAAATGGGCGACGTCTCGGATGGGGGAGGGGAGGTTAGGGTATTGGTTG
>DNPO01000141.1:6483-7059 GCA_003501375.1 Candidatus Sumerlaeota bacterium
CGGATGGGGGAGGGGACGTTAGGGTATTGGTTGATGGGACGCATTGAACGGAGCGCTCCGCTAAGTGCATCGCGGGCAATCTGGGGGAGATTTTACGAGACGGTTAGTTATTATCGCGTCTTGCTCGTGTTGTCCTGCGTTTGCGGTATTTCCATTTTGATTGTCATTTTTACCGGTTATATTTCCAGCAACTCAAGGATCATTGCTGCGTGGAACCTGCCTGGTTTTGCGTTGCTTATTCCGCCATTTGTGCCGTTATTCTATCCCAACCTGTTGTATTCCCCGCTCCTTTTGCCCGTGGGGCGCCGCGAACGATTTTTGCGGTGTGTGGGAATGGGGCTGGGGCGTTTTGTTTTGGCGTTGGTCAGCGGATTTTGCTTGATTGCAATTTCCCATGTTATTATGCCGTGGATGCCTCCGGTTACTTTTCATGATACTCTTTATCACTATGTTCCTGCGCCGTGGTGTGTCGGAATTTGGCTGCCTGTTTTTGCATCGCTTGTATTGGCGGGTGGTGCATTGGCCACTTCTAAAAATCGCTTCGGAGGGACGGGGGCATTTGCTCCCTTGTTAATC
>DNPO01000222.1 GCA_003501375.1 Candidatus Sumerlaeota bacterium
GAAGGCCCCAAGGGCGGGCCGGGTATGCAGGAAATGCTCTCCCCCACCTCTTATATTAAGGGCATGGGCTTGGATGACAAGTGCGCGCTCATTACCGACGGCCGTTTCTCCGGCGGTACCGCTGGTGCGTGCATCGGGCACATTTCTCCTGAAGCCGCAGCGGGCGGTCCCATTGGCCTGCTCAAGAATGGCGACATCATCGAAATCGACATTCCGAACCACAAACTGGCCGTCAAACTGACCGCCAAGGAATTGGCCGAGCGCGCTAAAAAGTGGAAACCGCTTGCTCCCCGTTTCAAACGCGGATGGCTCGCTCGCTACGCCAAGATGGTCTCCAGCGCCAATACCGGCGCAGTGCTGAAAGAAGACTAACAAACATCAACACCGTGGGGGCAGCGCCCCCACGGTGTTATGTGTTTAAGGGTTATTGTTTTATGCGCTACGCCATCGTGCTGATTTTCCCCCCGGGTTACACCCACAGCGCGGCTTTTACGGAAGTCGCGGAACTGTTGTTACTATCATTCGAAACGCTGGGGGTCGAGTGCCGCATCCTCATCAACCAGTTTGACCCCGACGGCATCAACATATTGCTTGGCTATAACTTGATGACTTATGGGCCGATGTTGGCGAGCGTAAAGTATGTGGTGTATCAGTTGGAGCAGTTGAGCGATCGCGAGGGCTGGTACGACGCAGGGCGGGCAGAAGTGCTCAAACACGCGACAGCGGTGTGGGACTACGAACCGAAGAATATTGCGTTTCTGGCGCAGCAGGGAATTACGGCTAAACATTTGCCTTTGGGCTTCCACGAAAAGTTGCAGCGCATTCAAATGCTCCCCGAAGAAGAACGCGGCATTGACATTTTATTTTATGGCTCGATGAATCCGCGACGCATCGCCGTTTTGGAAAAGTTGGAACGCTGGCACAAGGTGAAAGCGTTGTTCAACGTATATGGCAAAAATCGCGATGCAGCCATTGCGCAGTCGAAAATGATCCTGAACGTGCATTATTACGAGAGCCAGTTGCTGGAACAAGTGCGCATTTCGTACTTGGTCAACAACCAGCGCTTCGTCGTTTCCGAGGGGCCAGCCGAGGCAGATTATTTTGGCAACGCAGTCGCTTTTGCCGATTACGATGCGTTGGAAGAAACGTGCGGATTGTGGTTGAAGAACCTGAAGGGCCGTGCAGACGCGGTGCAAAGCGGATTCGACTTTTTTGCCAAACGCCCGATGGCTGAGGCTCTGAAAGAAGTCTTGTTGTGAAAATCGTACTGGTTTACGACACCATTATCCGCCCCGACACCACGGGCATTTACTTCCGCAAAGCATTCGAACAACTCGGTTGTGAAGTAATCCACCATGCGCCATTGCGACAGGTGGGACCGACAAATTTTGATTTCCTTGGGTATGCGGATTTACCAACCGATGCCGATTTTATTTTGCAAGTGGATGATGATATTGCTTACCCCGGCCCGGTGGAGACACACCCATCCGCCTACTATTGCATAGACACCCATCGGCTCGATTGCCTGATGGGCGGCGGATCGCGCGTGGACAAAGCACACGGATTCGACTTCGTTTTCTCGGCCCAAAAGGACGGGGTAGAAATTTTGAAGGCACACGGCATTGCGGCGCAGTGGCTCCCCTTGGCGTACGATCCAGAGGCATTTTATCCAAACCCCGAGCGGGAAAAAGATTTGGATTGGTGTTTCATTGGTTCGATGTCACCCGAACGCAAGGCTCTCTGCGAATCGCTTGCCGCAATTTTTCCACACGGCGCATTTGGCATGGCGCATGGAGCGCAGATGCTGAACATCTACCACCGCAGCCGCATCATTTTAAATCTGCCTGTGAGCAACGACATCAACATGCGCGTGTTTGAGGCAATGGGCGCGGGTGGATTATTAGTAACGCGCAATACGCACAATGGGGAAGCGGAATTGTTCAATAGTATGGTACTATATGAGCAGCCGGAGGAGTTGCCTGATCTGCTGCGCGGTCTGTTGGCAGATGAACCCCGGCGAGCGGCGTTAGCCGCAGAGCAACAGCGCCAGGTGTTTGAACGGCATTCATATTTGGTACGGACGAAAGAAATTTTGGAACGGGTGCATTCAACATGAGTTTCAACATTCACCACAGAGGCACAGAGACACAGAGAAAGAAAAAACAAAAAAGTTTTCTGTCCTCTGTATCTCTGTGCCTCTGTGGTATATTTTTGTTTCTTGGGGGGCTTCTCATGGCAGCACAATACAATCCGCTCACACCGGAAGAACAAGACGTCATCCTCAACAAAGGTACCGAACGACCCTTCACGGGAAAATTCGACAAATTTAAAGATAAGGGCACGTATATTTGCAAGCGCTGCAACGCACCCTTATATCGTTCGGACGACAAGTTTGAGTCCACCTGCGGCTGGCCGAGTTTCGATGACGAGATTGCAGGCGCGGTAAAACGCGTCCCAGATACCGATGGCAGACGAACCGAAATTTTGTGCGCCAACTGCGGAGCGCATTTGGGCCATGTATTCACAGGCGAAGGTCTCACGCCCAAAAACCAGCGCCATTGCGTCAATTCGATTTCAATGAATTTCATCCTCTCCACCCAAACACTGCCGCTGTTGATCAAAGACAATGCCACCACGGAAACGGCCATTTTTGCAGGTGGCTGTTTTTGGGGCGTCGAGTACCACATGAGTCAGGCACCGGGCGTGCTGTCGGCGATTTCCGGTTACACAGGCGGTACCAAAGAAAATCCAACGTACAAAGAAGTTTGTACCGGCACGACCGGACACGTAGAGGCGGTGCAGGTGGTCTTTGATCGCACCAAGACCTCTTACGAAACGGTTGCCAAACTCTTCTTTGAAATCCACGATCCCGGTCAGGCAAACGGTCAAGGCCCGGACATTGGCGAGCAGTACCACTCGGTTATTTTTTACACCACCGAGGATCAGAAAAAAATTGCGCAGCACTTGATCGATATTCTCAAAGAAAAAAAGTACAACGTGGTAACCAAGTTGCTTCCGGCTGTCAAATTCTGGCCCGCTGAAGATTATCATCAGCAGTATTATGAGCACAAAGGCACCACGCCGTATTGCCACATCTACCGAAAAAAATTCTAACCAATACCATCGCCAGATCAGTCTGATCCGAGCGATCTGGCCGATGACGTTTCTTGGGGTACTGCATGTCCAACGCCTACCAATCCGCCGAAGCCTTTCTGCTCAGCCTCGTCAATTACGAAAAACAATCGCCGCCCGCTGTCGGCAATACAAAAGACTGGCACATGAAAGCGTTCGCTGGCTTGTTGGAAAAACTCGGCAATCCGCAAAGCGCGTACCCCATCATTCACGTTGCGGGCACCAAGGGAAAAGGCTCCACCACGCGTTTTATCGCCACTCTGCTCGGCGCAATGGGTTACCAACGCGTAGGCGTTTTTACCTCTCCGCACATCGAGAGTTTTCGCGAACGCATCGCGATAGATAACGTTCCGATTACCGAAGACGATTTCGCCACAACCTTGGATTCCGTGCGGGCGCACCTGCCCACACGTGATGAAAACGATTCCGGGTTCCGCACCACGTTCGAGACTCTGACCGCAATGGCGCTGCACCACTTTCGCGAGAAAAAGTGTGAAGTTGTTGTTTTGGAAACCGGCCTCGGCGGACGCCTAGACGCCACCAACGTGGTGACGGCAAAGGTCGCCTTGCTCACCGCCATCGGCTATGATCATCAGCGGGTTCTGGGCAACACGATGCAGCTAATCGCAGCGGAAAAGGCGGGGATTATTACGCCCGGAACCGGTATTGCCCTGATTGGCCCGCAACCGACCCGGCGTATGAAAATTATGCGGGTTGCAGCCAAAAAACAAGCCATAAAATCCAAGGTACCGTTGCAAACATACGATGTGCAAGCAGACCCCGTGCCTTCTTTTTTCTGCGCGGAACACGGCTTTAGATTAAATGTTCGCGCTTTGGGGTTGGAACTCAACGATGTGCAATTCCACTTATTGGGACGGCACCAGATCGATAATTTACGCGCAGCCTTACTGGCGTGCGAAGCGTTTATCGGCACATCAAAAACAGTAAGCGCCGAACAATTACGGGCTGGAATTGAGGCTTGTGTATCCCCAGGTCGCTTGGAAATCGTGCGCGAAAATCCCCCCGCTCTGGTGGATGGAGCGCATTGCCCGCTCTCTGCTGCCGCCGCCATCAAAGCCATTGAAGCGCACTTCCCAGGCAAAAAAGTTGTTATCATCCTCGGCGTTTTGGCAGATAAAAATCACGAGGATATTTTGCGCCACTTGGCGCAATGCGATTGCCCGTTGCTGCTCACTTATACGCCATCAAGTCCACGCGCACTCAATGCGCGGGATTTGGAACTGCAGGCCGCACCACTTTTCCCCAATGTGCGTTCCTGCGCCAGCCCTGAAGAAGCAGTGCAGATCGCGCTCAATTATCAGTCGCGCCATCCAAAAACAGTTGTGCTTTGTACCGGCACCTTTTATGGTATTGCCGCTGTTCGGAATGCCTTGCAAACGCACAAATAAAACGCCCCTTGAAAGATTAACCGCATGCCCTCTCTGCCCCCACAGTCCACACCTCCAACGGCAGAAACGCAAAGCGTCATTCCCGGCGAACGCTTCCTGGTTGGGCTGCTGTTTCTCCTTCCCGTCCTTTGGTTTATCTATCCTGCATTACCTCACTTCTCTCGTATCAT
>DNPO01000145.1:0-1510 GCA_003501375.1 Candidatus Sumerlaeota bacterium
TCCGCAGGTGGCTGTGGCATCCATGCTAACCGGTTTTATTACCGATCCGCGTGATTTGCTGGCCAAGCCTCCGCGCGTGAGCGTGCCGGAAAATCTGATTGTGGACGACAACATGATTTTGCATCCGTCCGACAAACCAGCGGAAGTGGAGATTATTCGCGGCCCGAACATCAAGCCGCTGCCGATCAAGAAACCGATGACGCCCGCTCTGAAGGGCGAGGTATTGTTGAAGGTCGTGGACAACATCACTACCGATCACATCATGCCCGCCGGTTCCAAGGTGCTGCCACTTCGCTCGAATATCCCGGCGATCAGCGAATACGTTTTTGCCCCTGTGGACGCGGAATTTTCCAAGCGCGCTAAAGAAAAGAATGGCGGTTTTGTTATTGCTGGCGATAATTATGGGCAAGGTTCATCGCGTGAGCACGCTGCGCTTGCGCCGATGTATCTGGGCGTGAAGGCGGTTATTGCCAAGACCTTTGCGCGTATTCACCAGGCCAACTTGATTAACTTCGGCATCGTGCCGTTGATCTTCGAGAACGCGAAGGACTACGATGCGATTGCGCAGGGCGATGCCATTGAGATTCCCGGCCTTGCCAAGGCTCTGAAAAAGGGCGATGAAACGATTGAAGCGCAGAATGTGACCAAGAAAAAATCGTTCTCGGTCAAATTGCCGTTTAGCGAACGCCAGCGGGCCATGTTGCTCGCGGGGGGCTTGTTGAACCTGACACGCGATACGAACAAATAAAACAAAGGGATGAGGGCGGAGGGATGAGGGATGAAACGTTTTGCTGACTTTTCATCCCTCATCCCTCCGCCCTCATCCCTGAATTAAAAGGGGCTTGCTTATGCTCCATCTATCCCAATCGGATAGCATCCTTCAAGGCAGCATGCGCCGTCTGAAAATCTCAGACGGCCTATGCTGCCTTTTGCTTTTCATGGGCATGTTTTGGGGTGTAGAACCGTCTTTTGCGCAGGCGCCTGAATCTCAAAAAACAAAAAAGATGGTTGTTGTTTTGGATGACGATTATCCCCCTTATACTTTTCGGGATGGTAGCCATGCCTTGCAGGGAATACTGGTGGATCAATGGCGGCTGTGGGAGCAAAAAACCGGTGTGCCAGTTGTGCTAAAAGGCTGCGAATGGAACCTGGCACAGGAAACCTTGCGACAGGGCGATGCGGATGTCATTGATACGATTTTTAAAACCAAAGAACGCGAGCAAATTTATAACTTTTCTCAACCGCATACGACCATAGAGGTTCCGATTTTCTTTCACAGGGATATTGGCGGAATTGTGGGCAGCGCATCGGTGCGCGGTTTCGCCGTGGGGGTGAAACGGGGGGATGCGTGCATTGAGTTTTTGAAAAATCAAGGCGTAACAAATTTCAAAGAATACAGTGGTTATGAACAGGTTATCGCTGCCGCGGGTGCGGGAGAAATCCGTGTCTTCTGCGTGGACAAGCCGCCCGCTCTTTATTACCTATATAAAATGGGGCTGGAACGAGATTT
>DNPO01000145.1:1821-6200 GCA_003501375.1 Candidatus Sumerlaeota bacterium
GGAAATCACGACGTTCTGGCATTGGTGGAAGATGGGTTATCCAAAATTTCCGAGGCGGAACGAGCAGCCATTGATCAGAAATGGATGGGAACGCCTCTGCATGCGTTATCGCGGGAAATTTTATGGGGGCTGGGTTACGTTGTCGCAGGTACTGTGGCGCTTTTGTTCTTGCTGGTATTGTGGAATCGTTCCCTGCGTGGTCAGGTGGGTAGAAAAACGGAAGAGTTGTACACAGCGTTGGACGAATTGCGCGAAAGCGAATTGCGCTTGATGGAGTTGATCGAGCATTCGCCGCTGGCAACCGGGGTGTGCGATGAAAAATTAAAAATCCTATTATTAAACCGCCGCTTTGTGGAAACCTTCGGATACACCTTGGAAGACCTGCCTAATCTGGAGCAATGGTGGCACTTTTGCCATCCCGATCCTGAGGATCAACAGCGATCACGCGAGGCTTGGGCAATGTTTGTTGCGCGAGCATTGGCGGGGGACACGGAAACCTTTTCTCGTGAAATACGGATACAATGCAAGAATGGGGCATTTCGCGTGGTGGAAGTTGCTTCTGCACCCATTGGCAACCGTTTTGTGACTGTTTTCAACGATGTAACCGCGCGAAAAGAGGCGGAAGAGAAACAACGTCGCTTGGAAGAACAGATGCGGCACGCGCAAAAGTTGGAAAGTTTGGGTGTTTTAGCGGGTGGTATTGCACATGATTTTAATAATATCATGATGGCTATCTTGGGCAATGCAGACTTGGCATTGATCGAAATGCCGCCCACCTCTCCTGGGCGCAAATACATGGTAGAAATTGAAAAGGCGTCTCTGAAGGCGGCGGGTTTATGCCGACAAATGCTGGCCTATGCTGGGGCGCAAAATTTTGTGATGGAACCGCATGATATTGGGGTGGTGGTGCATGAGATGCAGCACATGTTGGAAGTTTCCATGTCAAAAAAAATCCATTTCAATTTACTTTTTCCGGAGAATATTCCACCCGTTATGATCGATGTCGCACAGTTGCAGCAGGTGGTAATGAACTTGGTGATCAACGCATCGGAGGCGGTTGGTGAGCGGGCGGGAACTATTACGATTGCCACGGCGGTAATGGATTGCGATCGCGATTATCTCGATATGGTTCGTATGGATACCCCTTTGCCGGAAGGGCGTTATGTGACGTTGGCTATTTCGGATGATGGCTGCGGGATGAACCATCAAATGATCGATCGAATTTTTGATCCATTTTTCTCAACAAAATTTACCGGGCGCGGCCTGGGACTGGCTGCTGTTTTGGGAATTGTGCATTCGCATAATGGTGCTATCAAGGTCTATAGCGAGCCAGAGAAGGGGACGACATTCAAAGTGCTCTTGCCTGCTGTAAAGGATATGGCAGCCGTGCCAAAGCCCCCTGTGTCAGAACCAAGCAGCGCATTGCATGCAGATATTACCTTGCTGCTGGTAGACGATGAACCCGCTATCCAAACGTTAGGGGTGCGAATGCTGGAGCGTTTGGGGTTCCAAGTACTGGTTGCCAATGATGGGGTAGAGGCGGTGGAAGTATTTAAGGTACATCACGAGAAAATTGCGTGCGTGCTGCTCGACATGACCATGCCGCGGATGGATGGAGAATCTGCATTTTTGGAATTAAGAAAAATTAAATTGGATGTGCCGATTATCATCGCGAGTGGTTACAGCGAGCGGGACGTGGTACCGCGTTTCATCAACAAGGGCCCGGTGGGATATATCGAGAAACCCTACCAGATGGCTACGTTGGCAAGTAAGTTGCACGAAGCGCTGGGGGAATTTTCTTCGGGGAATAACTGATTGAAGAGTGCTTGCCTATTGATAGACGCAAATTCCGTTGTTGTTTTTCAACCGCGTCGCGGTTGTATATCTGTGCTTCGCAGGCAGGCTACCCCGGGAACAATTCCCTAACAAAATGAACCCAGTAGGGATTCTATAAGATGTTTGTTTTCAATCGGTTACATCTCTTAGCACACCTTGTGAAACCCTTACAGGGTTCACTTCATATTTGTGCAGGCAAGAGGATATCTTGCTATTGCTCTGCATTTTTTGGGGGACGTCCCGATGGGACGCCCCCCAAAAATGCAGTTGTCTTTAACCTCAAAAATCTGTCTGTTGCATTCCTAATGCCTTGGTGGTAGAGTACCCTAACGTCCTGATTGCGCCAAATATGCGATG
Organism: Candidatus Sumerlaeota bacterium; assembly: GCA_003501375.1. Classification (GTDB taxonomy): domain Bacteria; phylum Sumerlaeota; class Sumerlaeia; order UBA8349; family UBA8349; genus UBA8349. The sequence continues at coordinate 4,015 of DNPO01000145.1, forward strand.
CTCTGTTTTTTGTGGATACGGCTTTTTAGAACTACGATTTTGATGCATTTCTTAAAAACCTCACTGTTTGCTTGACACGATTTGTCGCTTGTGGTTTTAATAGCGCATTCGCACCGCGTGAAAACGACAAGGGCGGCGGAATCTTTTACACCACCTTATCACAATGAAAACGGGTGAATCACTATGCGTCAAACGGCTTTGGAAGACCTTATCCCCGGTATGGTAACAGCGGAAGAAGTTAAGGATGTACGTGGGCGTATTCTGATTGCTGCCGGAGCAGTGTTGGAAGAAAAGCATTTGCGCGCTTTGAAGATGTGGGGAGTTACCACGGTCAGCATTGAAGGCGAAGATGAGGAAACACAAGCGGAAGAGCAGGAAGAACGTCTTGATCCCGCTATGATGGAGCGTGTTCGCGGGTATGCCAACGAGATGTTCCTGCAAAACTATGAAAACCGCGAATTTCCCATGTTTAAAACGCTGTTTATCCTGAGCGTCAAACGTTTGGCCCGGGCGAAGAATATTGCACCGGAGTATAGTTTTCCCCAAACGTTCGACAGCCCTCTCAATGGCGCTTCCGATGTGACACATGTTTCCGGCGGAAACCACCTGACCGCAGCCGACATGGTGGCGCAAACTAAAACCTTAGCATCATTGCCCAGCATTTACGAGGAACTGATGAAGGTGGTGAATCATCCGCATAGTTCCGCTACCGATGTCGCTAACGTTATTGCCAGCGACCCGTCGCTTACAGCCCGCCTGCTTCGCATTGTTAACAGTACGTTCTACTCTTTCCCCGCCAAGATCGACACCGTTTCCCGCGCCATCACCATTGTTGGCACTGCGCAACTGTGCGATCTGGCGCTGGCCACCTCGGTCATGTCCACCTTTGGTAAAACGCTGGACGGTATTGTCAACATGGAACTCTTTTGGAAACACAGCGTAGCCGTTGGTGTTTTCGCTCGCCAATTTGCCGGTCTTCGCCGTGAAGCGAACACCGAAGGGTACTTTGTCATGGGGCTGCTGCATGATCTGGGACGCCTCATTGTTTACGCACAAGCGCCCGAATTGGCTCGCACCACATTGGATGAGTCACTCCGGCGCAAAACCCCCATGTATGCCGTTGAAAAGGAAATCTTTGGATTTAACCACGCGGATGTAGGAATGGCTTTGCTGGAAGCTTGGAATCTGCCGCATGCACAACGCGAAGCCACGGGTCGCCACCATCGCCCGGATGCAGCCACCCGTTTTCCCAACGAAGCTGCTATTATCCATGTTGCTGACGTGATAGCCAATGCCTTGCGCATGGGCCGCAGTGGCGACTTGTATGTGCCCCCGCTGCACCCGGAAGCGTGGGACAAAATTGGCGTGGACCATACCCTCTTGCCTGAATTGGTCAAAGACGCTGAAACGCAGGTTTCTGATCTGATGCGCATTTTTGCGCAAGACTAATCTGGAAAAACGAATTGCAATAGTATGGTCTCTTATAACGATCCAGTTTCCCGCCCCACGGGCAATGAAGCGCCATCGGATTCTATTCGTGAAATGAATCGTTGGCTGCTGGAATGCCTGGACACCATTGCCGCACTTGGTTCCTCCATTCAAACCCAATTGCTGCAGCAAGGTGACGTGTACGGTATCTATGACGCTGCGCGCGATGCCCTTTGCCGCCTGATTGACTTTCACTCCATCGGCTTCGTCTTCTTCGGCGAAAATGGCCTCACTTGCGACTTGGGCATTTGGTACCCCACTGAAACACATGATGAACTTACCCAGGAATTGGACCATCAAATCGACAAAGGCGTTTTTGCCTGGGCGCTCAACCAGACGCGCCCCGTAACCGTTCCCTCCGTCTTTCCCGGCAAACGCGCCATGCTGAGCGCCATTGCTTCCCGTTCTCAAGTCTCGGGCATGTTCCTCGGTATTCTGGACGAAACGTTTATTCCCGATGCCTACCTCAAGATGATTGCCATCATCCTGATTCAGTGCATCAACGCGGTGGAAAACGCCGATCTGTACGAAAAGATCAACACGTATAGTCAGCAATTGGAAACGATGGTAGCGACACGCACACGCGAACTGGTGGACGCCAAAAGTGCGTTGGAAAAAACGGTGGAACGAGCCAACGCAATGGCTCTGGAAGCAGCCCGAGCCAGCGCGGCCAAGAGCGAATTCCTCGCCAACATGAG
>DNPO01000218.1 GCA_003501375.1 Candidatus Sumerlaeota bacterium
TGCTCCACCCTTTACAGGGGTGCATCTTCTGGATTTTAACCCCAAAACTCACAAACGGCACGTTTTTTGCAAGGCCATTACGTAGCAGGGTGTTTTTTAGTAAAAACCATACCTCGCGCAAGAGGGGACGTGGTAGAATAAAGCGTCCGCGTCGGTGTCTGATTTAGCGGATCAATTTTCGACATGGGGATTACAATGAAGACAAAAAACGTTTTTAAAATATTTTTGGATGTTGCCATGATGCTTTTGTTTGTCGTGCTTTGTTTCGGCTTTAGAACGAGCCTTCTGTTTCATGAGTTTGCTGGCATCAGCATCTTTGTCTTGTATGTAATCCACCTTGTTTTGAATGCTTCCTGGATCAAAAACATTTTCTCCGGTGGACGGAAAAAGTTGTCCCCACGAAACCAATTATACGCCATTCTCGATGGAGCGCTCTTGGTGGGGATGATTGTCATCTTGATTAGCGGGGTACTCATTTCCAAAATTCTCTTCCACCTGGACATGGTGAAAAATGTGGCGCTTGCTTCGACGATCCACTCCTACACCTCATATTTCTGCCTTGCAACATTGCTGTTGCATGTGGGTTTACACATGAAGTATCTGGTTCGCAGTTTTCAGGCAATGGCAAAAAACTGGCAGGCAACCGGTCGGGCAGCGCTCGCAAGCGCATTGATTGTCGCGGTATTTAGTTTGGGTTATTTACTGCAAAAGTCGAAAAGCGCCCCCCTTACATTACCTGATTTCTTAGAACCACGTCAGGCAAATGCAGAATCAGTACCTCCACCCAAGCCCCCCATGCCCGGTTCAATGCCTCCCATGCACCATGGGCCTCATGGTCGGAATGATACCATTGCGACAACGACAACTCTCAGAACCTCGACAATCTTGAATAACGATAAGGTTACGACTTCTACTGCCAACCTGAGCGATTATCTGGGGAACCTTTTTTGTACCGGTTGCCACAAGCACTGTTCTTTGCTTTACCCTCAATGCGGAATTGGGAACGACCAAGCCCGAGTTGCAACCGAAAAATACGAACAAAGCGGCAAGAAAAACACCAGCGTAACGACATCCACCACAACAACCGTCAACAAAGACAAGGCTGTGGCTTCTACCACCAGTCTGAACGATTACCTGGGCACCCTTTTTTGCACAGCGTGCTCCAAACATTGCTCCCTGCTTTATCCTCAATGTGGCAAGGGAGTAAGACAAGCCGAATTTGCAAGCCAGCAATACGCACAAACGGCTAACAAGTCAACTTCTCCAACCAAATAAATGGGTTGGAGAAGCAGTGCTCAGGAAATGTTTAAAATCGCTATTGTTGTTCTTGGGAAGTTTCTTCTTCTGGAGTTTCTTCTTCCGGGTTCAAGGCTTCATACAAAATTTGCAACAATTCGTCGCGTCCTTTATTTTTCTCCGCCGAGGTGGCTATGGGGCGAATGCCCAGTTCATCCATATCAAAGTGCTTGGCGGTGCGTTTAATGGCAGCGGATAGTTCGTTCTTGGTGAGTTTGTCCGACTTGGTCAGCACGGGCAAAAACGGCACGTTGTTGTGGTGAAGAAACTCCACCAATTGTTCATCCAAATCGGTAATTTCACGGCGTGAATCCAGCAGCACAACGACCAAGCGTAAATGGTCATTCCCCTTTAAATACCCTTCCATCATCTCGCCCCATTTTTCGCGCTCGCCTTTGGGCGCTTTAGCGAAGCCGTAGCCAGGTAAATCCACGTAGTACCACAGTTTGTTGATGCGGAAATAATTCAACAAGCGAGTGCGTCCGGGCGCCCTGCTGGTGTGGGCCAGTTTGTGGCGTCGGACCAGCGCATTGAGCAGGGACGATTTGCCCACATTGGAACGTCCGGCAAACGCGACCTGGGGCAATTCTGGCTGCGTCAGGTGGCTTCGCAGCGTGCCGCTGCATACGAATTCGGCGTCAATGATTTCCCACGGGGGTAACTTGGTCATGTTTTAAGAACTCCATCCTTTATGTCCGTTAGATTAAATGACAACATAATCTACTCGTTGCATAGATTACACTGATTATTTCTTTTACGCTTTAGAAAAAATTATCCTTGCCGCTGAGGGGATAGAACGGCTTCAAAGGTGGTAGCGGAAACACCCATCGCGAGTAAAGCCTCAGCCTCGCACAAAGCCACAAAGAACGGCGGTGGTTTTGAGTTTTTACTTGAAGTTTCAATGCGGTTTTTGCACACTTTTATGTGTTGCTTGTTTTACCGAACTCTTTTCGCGGAGACCGAACCCATGGAGCATTTTTCACCGTCAGGACAGGATGGGGCAACCCGAGACAAAGAGGCTGCCCTGAAATACGCTCCTGAAGGGAATGCGGATATACCCAGCCCGTGCGATGCAGGAAGCCCGTCTCCGCAGCATAACCTGAGCGAGGCGGAGCGCGTACCAATAGAACTGTTTTACGATAGAATGGACAGATTTTATCGCGAAATGGAATTGGTTTATAAGAAAGGAAAACAAGGTTCCGGCATTGGCACCGAGGTGAAAATTCTCGGGCAGATGGCGGTCGGTCTTTTTACTCTGATAGGCACTGCCCTACTTGCCATCGGAGGAGTGTCTCTTGTCTTTGGTGGAAAATCCGCTCGCGTTTCGTTGCTCATTGGGGGCGCACTCTCGGTTGGTTTGGGTGTTTTTTATTGGTCGGGCGCGAAGGTCATGGTTGCAGCAATAGAGTCGGGCAAGCGAGAGCGGACGCAGATACAGCGGAACGGAGAATTGACGCAACACGATCGCGAATCCATGAAGCGGGGACGTCAGGCGATGCTCTGGAGCCGCGAGGTCGTGCAGCGGGGGGCTGATGCGGTGAAGCGCGGGTGTGAATCGGTTAAATTACGCAGCAGAGAATTTCAAAAATTATGTTTGATCTGTTGCGTAATGGCAGGGGTTACATTTTTTGCAATTACGATTTTAGGATCGAGCGTGAATAATACAGAAGGGGCAACAAATCTGATGCAGGGCTTATCGTTCATCGGGGGAGTCCTCCTGCTCTCCGCCGGAGAACTAACCTTGCTATTTGTGGGTCTTGCGCTCGTCGGTTCACTCATCCTCAATTTTATTTGGGCAAGCGGGCTATCTCAATCAGCCAGTGCCATGAGGGCCAATGCACTAAAAATACCTTCGGGTGCAAGTTTGCCCGATCTCGAACCGCTCATCGCCAACGACATGCTGGAGGCGCAATCCGAAGAATGCGCAGTTCCGGTGGAGGAAAAAAATGAATTAGCGGGAACCGTCCAAGAATTCAAGAGCATATGCCATGACAGTGTGTACGAAATAAAAAAAATAGTCCATGACGCACGGGGAGGCTTCCGCGCTCAGATGAAGTATCTCTATGAGACGCACGACTGGAAGCGCAGATTTAGGATTAGCGCACTAGTTCTTCAGGTAGCTGGGGTTATTTTGATTTTGGCGGGGGCTTTTCTCATAGCAAGTGGTGGAGATACCTTGACCTCTCAACCGAACGTTACCCTCAACCTCAACGCCGCTGAACGAGACGCGCCCCCCGGTAGTAATATGTTCGATACCATCTTTTGTTTTTTGGATGGAATTCTCTTTATAGGGGTGGGGATTTGCTATTGGCTGGTGGCAAGGAAACTCGCAGCGGCACTGGAACATATGGAATCTTTGGGTGAAACGCAGCCGAAAAGCAAATTGAGTTTTCAGCAAGCGAGTGCTGCCTATGACTTGCTGGTGCAGTCGATGATGGGAGCCGGTATCATCTTTAGCATTTCTGGAATCTGCGCCCTGTGCGGACTCGAGTATACATACGGTATAGGCTCTCTTGTCCTCGGAGGGGTTTTTGCGGGTGCGGCGTGGGCGTTTTGTTTGCCAATGGCAAAATTTATGCGGGGCAAAATGATAGCGGCACCGCCCGAAACAGCAGCGGTGGATTGTTGTGCTAAAAAAGTTTAAAAGGGGAACTTAATTCATGAAATGTTTTTACCACCTAGAACAAGATGCCGTTGCGACATGCAAGTTGTGCGGACGTCATATTTGCAGGGATTGCGTTGCCGAAGTGGGCAACGCTTGTTATTGCAATGGGCCTTGTGAAAAAACCGCCCTTGCTACAATTAAGCAAAGCCGCGAAAAAAT
>DNPO01000227.1 GCA_003501375.1 Candidatus Sumerlaeota bacterium
AAGGAGACGCGCATCATGAACAAATGGCAGCGGTTCGGACTGGCAGTAGTTTGGAGCATCGGCATGGTTTTCGGCGGGCAGGCAATGGCGCCTGCAGCGGATGGCCCAGGATCGGATTATCTTGGTATTTCGATTGCACAAATTACCGATCCCGTTGCGCAGGCGGCTGCGACCGAGATTCAACAAAAACAGGCCAAGGTGCAGGATTATCAATGTGTGTTGAATACCACCCATACTCTTGCACAGGGGGAAATCACGGTTTCCCAGGGAACGGAAATGTTTAAACGCCCTACTTATGTTCGCTGGGAACAAAAAACCGTGCAATCCACTTTGACTGAGTCTCTGGGAAGTGTAGCACTGAGGGTCAACGATGGGAAAACCCTGTGGTTGCAGGACACGATAAAATTGCCTTCGGATCGCGTGGCAAAAAAACAGACGAGCAAACTTGACTATCCGCGTTTAAAAAACGTTGACCCTCCGACAGGACATTTGCTGTCCCCCTTTCCTATCATGACCAACACTTGCAAACTCATTTTGTTACGCGAGGACAAGGAGGTATGGCTATTTTCCGACGGACGCTCTGAAATAACCGTGGGAAAAAATGATGGCTTATTACGTGCACTAACACAGACGCACAACGGAAAGGTTACGGTGTGTGAGACATTTTCCGATATAAAGGTGAACGCTGGGATTGCGCAGGGTACATTTGTTTTTACTCCACTGCCCGGTGAGGTTGTCAAGGATGTGACTGATTCTAGCCTTGGCGCGCCCAGCACGGCAGGAACACAATCTGTCCCTGCATCTGCCACTCCGAACGCGGTAGCAGAAACGATTGATCCACCACAAACGAAGAAATTTGTTGAACAGTCTCTTGCAAAGGTAAAGGCAGATATGCGCACATTGTCTGTTGCTCTGGAGGCCTATACCATAGACTGGAACAAGTGTCCGCCCTCTCTCATTCCATCGCTTACTACGCCCGTTGCATATGTTACGGAAGTGCCTATTGATCCTTTTACGGTGGAGAAAAAACGGCCCTACAATTATCGCACAGTCGATCCAAAAAATTGGGAACTTTGGAGCATTGGTCCGGACGGGAAGGATGACCAGGGCGGCATTTGGTACGATCCCGCGAAGGGGTTTGTCTCGCCGGGCGATATTGTGCGGACGAACAAGGGGCAGTTGACGCCATAAAAAACGTCAAAAAATTAACCACGAAAAACACGAACCACACGAAAACTCTATTGTGCAGTTTTCGTGTGGTTCGTGTTTTTCGTGGTCAATGGCTTTATATGTTGCGTTGTTTACGCCGGCGTAATCTCGCCGCTCTCATCCCACAACGCGTGCCAGTCCTGCCCGTCTTTCCACAGGAACACGTGGCCTTTGATCAGGCGATTATTTTTATCGATTCCTGCGATCGCAGCCATCTCTTCCGGGGTAAGCGGGTTCTCCACCGTGGCCTTGAGATTGGCCAAGTAGTTCCTGCGCGTAACAGAGAAGGGAATTGGTGCTTGACCGCGCTGCACAGCCCATTTTACGCAAACCACCGCCGGGTGTACACCCAGGCGCTCAGCGATCTTCACAATCACCGGGTCTTCAATATCTACCGTGTCGTCCGGCGTGCGGTCACGCTCGGGACGCGCAGGGGAGCCAATCGGGCAATAACCAATCGGTGCGATACCGTTGTCGAGGCAATATTGGAACAACTCCGGTTGCTGGAAGTGCGGATGCAGTTCCATTTCGTTGACCGCCGGTTTGATCTTTGCATCGCGCAGCAGTAGTTTCAACTTGGGAATTGTCATATTTGACGTCCCGATGTGGCGGACAAGACCAGCGTCTACCAGACTCTCGAGTTGTCGCCAGATCTTCATGAAGTTTTCGTGAATGTAAGGTTTGGCGTCTGGACTGCGCGAATCCACCGAGCACCCCTTCGGGTGGAAATTCGGGAACGGCCAATGCACCAGATACAGATCGAGGTAGTCCAGTTGCAAGTCGGCCAGCGATTGTTTAAACGACGGGACTACATCCGCTTCGTTGTGTTTGTCGTTCCAGAGTTTGGACGTAACGAACATATCCTCGCGTTTAACGCCGCCTTTCAGAATTTCCTGAAAGGATGCGCCCACTTCCTTCTCGTTACCGTAGACCGATGCGCAGTCAAAATGGCGGTACCCGACAGACGCCGCACCTTTGACCGCCTCAGCAATTTGCTGAGAAGTAATGTGGTCGGAGCCGAAAGTGCCTAGTCCAATGGCGGGCATTTTGGCACCGGTGTACAGGATGCGTTGCGGGATGCTTTGGGGATCAACACCGTCCGGTGCAAAACAAAAATCAATTCTTTCCGTCATGAAAACTCTCCTTAAGAAGGGGTAAGTACCGTTATCGTTAACCTGCGTAGGCTTAAAACAAGGCGTTCCATAGAGAAACGCCTCGCATCACATACTGCGTGATAGCGTAGAGGAATTGTGGTTTTCTGTCAATTAAAATGCAAGTTTTTGCAATCCAGTAAAGGGAACGCCTCTTGCATTTGCCCCGTCGTTTTTTATTACGGTATTCCCCGTGATTTTCCGGCACAATCGTGTTATACACTCAACGAAAGGCTTGGCTTGCCCAATCCACTTCAGGAGACGCCCCGTGAAATTAGCCGCGCTGTATAACGAACAAAATGTTCTGATCCATCTTGACGCGCCCGATATGGACGAAGCGATCCATCAACTGATCGCCGCGATCGCCGATCAGTTGGGCCGCCTTACCCCCGAAGCCGTTGCTGAAATCCTCATCCGCACCGAGGAAGAACTCCCGGTGGGCATGGGCCACGGCGTACGCGTGCCGCATGCGCGCCTGGGCGGCATTACCCGTCTGATCACAGCCATTGGCACCTCGCAAGAAGGCATCCCGGTCACGCCCGGTTCCGAGGAGCGCGCTCACCTGATTTTCTTGGTGCTGACGCCCAAGACACAAAGTACGCTAATGCTGCAAACGATGGCATCGATTGCGCGCTTGGTCTCTAACGAAGACAACCGACGGGCGCTCATCACCACCCGCTCGCCGCAGAAAATTATCCACACCATTGAGGAAACCGGGATTGAGGTGAAGAAGGCGATTGTTGCGGCAGACCTGATTACTCCGTATGAATTTAACGCCAACCCGGATATGACCTTGCGCCAAGTGGTGCAGGTGATGGTGAACTGCCGCGAAGAAGGCTTGCCGGTAATTGATGCGGATGGCGATTTTTTGGGCGACCTGTCCACGCGTATGGTAATCGAGGTGGGCTTGCCCAAGTATATGAACCTGATCAGCAACCCGAATATTTTGACAGAGTTTGAGCCGTTCGAAGCGTTTTACAAAAAGGAAGACAGCGTAAAGGCAAGTGAGATCATGAACTCCAACGTGTTGCGTTTGCCTCCGGAAACGCCGGTGGAGATCGTGGCGCACGAGATGCTGGCGAAGCGGTGCGAACGCGCCTATATTGTGGAAGATAAAAAATTGCTCGGAATTGTGTACCGCAAGGACATTGTGCGGAAGGTGCTGAATCTGTAAAAAACAGGGAGTGCCAAACCGCCAAGAGCGCAGAGAACTTCAAACCCAACACCTTATTTAACCACGAAAACCACGAACCACACGAAAACTTCTGTTTGTAGTTTTCGTGTGGTTCGTGGTTAATTTTTTTGTTTGCGGGTCCATTGACAACGCCCCTCGAGCGTGCGATATTCCCTCACGTATTTTTGGTAACCGCACGGGAAATAATCATTGGAGGAGCGCTTCATGAAAAATTTACTTTTGGTGCTGTTGGCTTGCTGCGGGTTTAACATCGCGGCCTCTGCGCAGACGCTGGACAATTTTTCGCCCTCTACCGTAACCTTCAGCATCATTGAAAATAGTTATGCCGAGCAAAATAAAATACCGACGAGTCTTGAGTATTCCTTTCTGATAACGGAAAAGAATTACGAAACCGGCAAGGAAACCATGTCGCGGGGAAAAAGGATCAACCAAGGCAAAAAGGAATTTGTAGTCTGCCGGATGGAAGATTTATCCCCGGATAAACCTCCGACGATCTATATGTATGGGCGGAAACTCACGCGGCAGACCGATTATTTTCGCTACAATGGAAAAAACAGCAGCGACTGGATTGCGGGGACTTTAAGCGGGTATATGCTAAACGAACGTCATCTGTTTGGGCTTTACGATCGGGAGGTTGCAGAGGCGGCTCAATTTAATCTTTTCCCTGCCTGCAAACTTCCAGACGCGTCTGATCCGTATGATACCCTTGGCACTCCAAGCCTGTGGGTATATAAAAAAGCGTTCGAAGAACAAACCAAAAAGTCGCAGACAAAACCCTACAGTATTCAACAAACAAAATTGGCCGCAAAAAATGTGCTGGTTGTTTGCTTTCCTCACGTATTTTGTTATCTATCGCCTGAATACGATTACAAACCGGTACAACTTGATTATTACTCGGGAGCCTTAAGTCGGAGAATGATTATCGAACAGCAGAGACTTCCCGGAGGATTTGTTTTCCCAAAGGCCATCCAGATTCTTGAGTATAAAAAGGATATGGCATGGATGCAGGCAGCCAAAGATTACAAAGAAGCGAGGGAAAGAGCCGGCAAAAACATGCAAGACCTGGAAAACATGTTTGGTTTTTACAATCGCGGCCCAAAAACATCTCTCAAAAAAGAGACCTACATCACCATTTTAAAAGCGTCGATTAATCAGCCAGTTGACCCGAAAATATTTGACCCACAATTTCCAAAAGGAACGCAGGTGCTTGACAACATGGATACGGGGGACGCTGGCAAGTCCAATGCTAAAGACGCCCATGTGGTTGGTGATTCGGATACCTTGCTAAATGCTGAATTAGACAACTCACCCAATCCGAAAATTTTGGAAGAGTAACCCCAAAAATTTAACCACGAAAAACACGAACCACACGAAAACTTCTGTTTGTAGATTTCGTGTGGTTCGTGTTTTTCGTGGTTAAAGGGTGTTGGGGTTCTCGGGGGTTTCTTCGCGCTCTTCGTGGCTTCGTGGTGAATCGGGTTTGTTGTTCTCTTGCGCTTCCGGTTTGGGTGCGGGTTTTTCCTGCGGGTCAATATCGATATTGCCAATCAACTGATAAAAGTGCGCGGGGATTTTGGCCGTAAACACCACCGGCTTGCCGTTGA
>DNPO01000293.1 GCA_003501375.1 Candidatus Sumerlaeota bacterium
TTTCTTCACCGCAAACGAACGCGCCTGCGCCCATTTTGATGATGATTTCCAGATTGAAACCGCTGTTCAGAATATTGTAGCCCAACAAACCATATTCCTTGGCCTGCTTGATCGCATCCCGCAACCGCGCAATCGCCAACGGATACTCGGCACGAATGTACACATACGCCTTGCTCGCGCCAATCGCATACGCCGCCACCATCATACCTTCCAGCATGCGGTGCGGATCGCCTTCGATACCCGCGCGATCCATAAACGCACCCGGGTCGCCCTCGTCCGCGTTGCAAATCAGGTATTTCTGATCGCTGGCCGACTTGAGCGCAAATTTCCACTTGGTGCCCGTGGGGAAACCACCACCACCGCGTCCGCGCAGCCCGCTCTGCTCCACCGTATCGCACACCTCAACGGGCGTCATGGAGCGCGTTACCTTCGCAATCGCGCGATAACCGCCCCGCGCAATATATTCATCGATTTTGACGGGATTAATCTTCCCGACGTTCGCCAAAACCCAACGGGTTTGCGGCTTGAAAAACGGGTGATCCTCCACAAAAGGCACATTCTCGTACGCCTTGAAATTCCGGTCGCGGAACTGGCCGAAAACAGAGTCCTTCAACACATCGCCCTTCCACACGCCATCCAAAATCTCGTTCACCTGTTCAGGGGCCACGTTCTGGAAGCATACGCGCGTGCAACCAGGCATCTGCACATCCATCAGCGGCTCAGCGGAGCACAGGCCGATACAACCGACCTCAACCACATCCACCTCCGCACCCTTCGCATTAATCCACTGGCGCACCACTTCCGCCACCTTCGCCTCGCCAGCGCCCAAGCCGCAGGTACCAGCGCCCAGGAAAATCACCGGCTTGGTCAAGTTCTCGCGACGCAACGTCGCTAAATACTCAGGTGTCCAGCGCGTATCCGCAGGAGCAGGTTCATCAAACAAATGCGCAACCAAATCGCGCGGAGCAAGAGACGCATGCGCCGCTTCGGAAGGCAGAACCGCCTCGGTCTCGTTCGTAAGATTATTTTCCATGTTCATCTTCGGCCTTCTTTCTGAAAGATTTGATGACCTGACGGACGGAATCCGGCGTAACGCCCGCAAAGAATTCGCCATTCACGCTAATGACGGGAGCTAGGCCGCACGCGCCAATACACGCCACAACCTCGATGCTAAACATGCCATCCTTCGTGGTTTGGCCCGCTTCCACCCCCAACGCCTGCTTCATCGCCTCCAGCACCGCCGCCGAACCCTTCACGTGGCAGGCCGTACCGCGGCAGACCTGAATGTTAAACCGCCCCAGCGGTTGAAAACGAAACTGGTTGTAAAACGTGGCAACGCCATACACCTTGCTGGCGGGCAGATTCAACCGCTGTGCCACTCCGATCACGGCTTCCTTGGACAAATAGCCAAGTTTCTCCTGCACCGCTTGCAGAATCGGAATGAGGGCGTCTCTTCCCGCGCCGGGATACTTACTGAAAATGGAATCGAGTTGCTCCGTGGCGGACATGAAACCTTCTCCTGGTTCTATGGAATTTACTGCTTAAGGGAACCCTTAATTAAAAAATAAGTCCTATAAGCCTTATAGGGCGTATAAGACTTATGTTTTTCATTCCTTCGTTTGCCTGGCGTAAAACGCCACCTTTTCCAACTCCATCGTCATATCAATCTGATTCACATAAACCGACGACGGAACCCGCAACGCCACCGGCGCAAAATTCAAAAATCCCGTGACGCCCAAGCGCATTAAACGATCCGCAGCATCCTGAGCGCCTACCGACGGAACCGCGATGATCCCCATACGGATGTTTTTCTCCTGCACCACCCGCTCCATATCATCCGGAGAGTAACAACGGCACCCCTGAATCACCCGGTTGGTAAACTCCGGATTCGCATCAAACGCTGCCACGATCGATAACATCGGGCGGCGGTAGGTAAAGTACGCCAGCAACGCACGTCCCAAATTCCCCACCCCAATCAACGCTACATTCGTCCCCCCCGGCGCATCCAGAAACTTCCCGATGCAATCCAACAACTCCGCGGCGTCATACCCCTTCTTGGGGTTACCGGAAAAACCAATGGTCATCAGGTCGCGCCGCACCAAAACAGCGGAAAACCCCGCCAACGCCGCCAACTCATGCGAGAAAATATGCCCAATCGGCTTGTTGTTCTTCGGCGTGCGCTCCAAAACGCGTCGATACAGCGACAAACGGCCAATAGTCTTATCCGAGAGCGTGATGGAATCGTTAGTCATACCTAAAACCCCTGTCTTTGATTCGAGTACCTCTGTGAATACCATAACAGAGACATGTTACCCTGCTGTGACTCGTATGTCAAGAAAAAAATCTCATAAAAATCAGCCGTGATATGAAAAACTATAAACTCATGATAAAAAAAACTAACGCGGTAAAACNAAAAAGAATGCAATTATATAAACCATCTAAATTCAACATCTTAAATCAACAAAACTCCCAGAGACTTTGAGTGCAAATTTGAACAATCACCACCGCTATCCCATAAAAAATGTGGGATTTTTTCCCAGAAACATCGATTTTTCCCTGCAAATAACCCATAAAAATGAGCATTTCACAACAAGCACTACCCCCTCTGATAAAGAAATAACGTCCGGGAAAATATTTTTCTCAAGAACCTCTTCTCTATATAGAGAAAAACGACCCCTTCATACAGATAAACGAAATAAAATGAACAGTTTGCAAATATTTTCTTTCTGTGAATTTATTCACAGAAATGCGATATACTGCTTTCCCAGGCGTGTTCGCCCCTTCCAGCACTCACTTTTCGTCTTTGCAACCCTTGCACCAGGCAAAACAAAATCCCCGTTGGCTGTTCGGCGTAGAACAGGCAACGGGGATTTTTAGACCGCACAGTGAATAACGGTAGTTATTGTTCGCTCATATCGACAAATTAAACATCCATCGCGCGATACAGGTTGGCCATTTCAATGGCAGCCGTTGCCGCCTCGAAACCCTTGTTGCCCACCTTCAGCCCCGCACGGTCCAGCGCCTGCTCCACCGTATCGGTCGTCAGCACACCAAACATCACCGGTACGCCGCTTGCCAGAGCCGCTTGCGCAACACCCTTGGTAACTTCGCTGCAAATATACACGTTGTGGGGGGTGGAACCGCGAATCACCGCGCCCAGACAAATAACCGCATCGTAATTACCGGACTTCGCCAGTTTGTCCGCCACCAGCGGGATTTCAAACGCGCCCGGCACGCGGAAGACGCTGATATTCGCCTCATCCGCACCGTGGCGCTGGAGAGCATCCATTGCACCGCTTTCCAACTTAGACGTCACCAGATCGTTAAAACGGCTCACGATAATGGCGAACTTCATTCCAGTCGCCGTCATTTTGCCTTCAAATACTTTTGCCATGATGTTCTCCTTTTATGGTATCGGACAGACCGGTCGGATTCGACTGAACCTGTCAGAGGGTTTATTTTTCCTGTTTTTCACCCAGCATATGCCCCAATTTTTCCTTCTTCGTCCCCAGATACCGCTTGTTGCGCGCGTGCGCACCCACCTCGATTGGGACGCGATCCACCACATGCAACCCATACGCTTCCAGCCCAACAATTTTGCGGGGATTGTTCGTCATCAGGCGCAACGAGCATAACCCTAAATCTCGCAAAATTTGCGCTCCGATGCCGTAGTCGCGCAGATCGGCGCGAAAACCCAGTTCCTCATTCGCCTCGACGGTATCGCGGCCTTTATCCTGCAACGCATACGCTTTGATCTTGTTCAGCAGCCCGATGCCGCGTCCTTCCTGCGCCATGTAGAGCAGAACGCC
Organism: Candidatus Sumerlaeota bacterium; assembly: GCA_003501375.1. GTDB lineage: Bacteria > Sumerlaeota > Sumerlaeia > UBA8349 > UBA8349 > UBA8349. Next base: position 3,810 of record DNPO01000293.1, read on the forward strand.
GTGGCCCTCTTCCGCAATCCGCGCCATGGCGGTGTGCAGTTGCGGCCCGCAATCGCAGCGGAACGATCCGAGCGTATCGCCGGTGAAGCACTGGCTATGAACGCGTACTAACGCTGACTCCTGCTTTTCCGGCTCGCCAAAGATCAACGCAGTATGGCAATCGCCATTTATTTTATTTTCATACACGCACAAACGCCACTCGCCAAACTCGTTCGGCAGCACCGTCTCCGCACCCTTTTCCACCAGGCGTTCGTGTTCCACGCGATAAGCAATCAGATCCTGAATCGTGGCAATCTTTAAATTGTGCTCCACTGCAATAACTTCCAAGTCAGGACGACGCGCCATGGTACCATCCGCGTTCAGCACCTCGCACAACATTCCGACCGGTTGCAATCCGGCCAAACGCGCCAAATCGCATGTCCCTTCCGTATGCCCCGCGCGTCGCAACACGCCACCCGCAACCGCACCAATGGGCGAAATATGCCCCGGACGCCCCAAATCTTCGGGACATGCTTTCGGATCAGCCAACGTACGAACGGTAAGGGCACGATCCGCCGTGGAAATCCCCGTCGTCGTTCCCTTCACCGCATCAACGGTAACAGTAAAATTCGTGCCAAGTAGTGACGTGTTCTCATGAACCATCGGCAACAAATCCAAGTCCTTCATGCGATCCAGCGTCAGCGTAGCGCAAATCAAACCACGCCCGTGCGTCGCCATGAAGTTCACAATCTCCGGCGTCACCTTTTCGGCAGCACAAATAAAATCGCCTTCGTTCTCGCGATCTTCGTCATCGACAAGAATCAGAATCTCACCGCGACGGATAATTTCAATGGCTTCAGGAATAGAGATAAACATATGTTAAACATCCTTTTTTATCAAATAACCCAATAATCAAACCGCTAATAATCACTGAAAAAACGCTAATAACATTCAAGATCGTGAATTGAAACGTTGTCTGGTTTTTTCTTTCCGCAGTTCATTAGCGTCCTGTCAGCGTGCATTAGCGGTTTCTTATTTATAACCCCAGCAAATCAAAAACACTCCCGGGAAGCGCCGATGGCTTCTTGGAACCACTCTTCTCCTTCAGCAATCCCTGCCCGCGCAACATCTTCGCCACATACTTCCCCAACACATCCGTTTCCAGATTTACCCGATCGCCCGGTTTAAGCGACCGCAACGTGGTACTCTGGACCGACTGGGGAATGAGCGCCGCGCTGAACGCGGTGTCGGTTAGTTCCACAATCGTCAAACTGATGCCCGCCACCGTGACAGACCCCTTCACGATGGACATGTCCAGAATATCCTGCGGGGCGGCAATGCGCAAGATAAACCCCTCAGAACCCGCCGGTTCCAGACCCACAAATGTCCCCGTACCATCCACATGTCCCTGCACAATATGCCCGCCCAGTCGGTCGCCCAGACGCAATGCCCGCTCCAAATTCACCTCGCGCCCAGCCGAAGCAGCCCCCAGGGTAGTACGCGCCAGCGTTTCCTCCGAGGCAAACGCTTGGAATGCCGTGCCCGATGCAGACTCCACCGTCAGGCACGCGCCATCCACCGCGATACTCTCACCGGGCGTTAGCTGCGCAGCCATTGCCCCGACAGAAATCACAAGACGGACGGAGCGAACCAATGGCTCGATACGATCAATACGCCCGACCTGTTCAATCAGCCCGGTAAACATTGCTTAGTTTCCCTGTTACCTTAAAATATATTCCGTTAAAAAATCACCACGGACACCACAAACTCAAAACGACAAAAGACATTGACCACGAAACACACGAAATGCACGAAAAATTTGGTTTGGAACTTTTCGTGTATTTCGTATGTTTCGTGGTCAATGTCTTAGTTTTGTCACCATCATGCTCGTGAAGGTTTTTACTTAGCGGAAACCGTCTTTGTCGTAGGCACATCCGCTGTAATGATCGGCAGAGAGGCAGCAACTGCACCAGCCGGCATTTTCAAGCGCGATTCAATCTCTTCCAAATCTCGCTCCGCACGCTTCTCAAAATTCATCCCCGCACGCTTCTCAGCCAAACCCTGACGAATCAAACGCGCCTTATCCGCACGGTTCATCGTCGGATAATTTGCATAATCAGATTCCTTAAACTTTTTCTCCTTACCCTGCACCGCTTCGCGCTCCAGTTTGACCGCCTCCGCCAATTTCTTAGCCTCGGCCAAATTACCCAGCGCGATCTCGGCACGCACCACACCCAGTTGTGCCTGGTACTTCTGGTAAGAACCCTTGCCACCTGTCAAATTGCCAGCCACCTTCGCCGCGTCTTCAAAAGCAGTCTTGGCCTTGCCCAACAATTCCTTATCATTCTGCTTGGCAAAAGCCTGATCCTCGTAGCAGTAACCAATCGCCACCAGCGCCTTGCCGCGATCATCATTGTTCGACGCCTTGGAGCGCAACTCTTCAAAAACCTTGATGGCCTCGTCGTACGATTCCTTGAGGTACAACGTGTTACCCTTGATAAACAGGGCCTCGTGCCCCACTTCGCTGGAACCATGCGAACGGATCACGCCGTCGCAAAGGGAGGCAACATCTTCCAACGCCGCCGTGCGCGCCGCAGTATCCGTAGTCCCCAACGCATTTAAATATTGCTTTTGCACCGCATTCAGTTGATCAGCGGCTTTTTCCGCACCCGCAGCGCGGTACTTGTTCACCGCGATAACCAGGCAGAAAACCAGCGCAACGGACAGCACGCCCGTCAAAAACTGATGAGCATGTTCCTGAATGTATTCGTAAATGGACACTCCGGCATTCTTAAAAGCGTCGTCATTCATTTCTTTGCGAGACATATGGTGAGACTTGGCCATGAAATTCCTCCGTGGGGATACGCATGCCGATATGGAACTCCCGCCTTCAAGACGGAAGTGAAGAAACCTTCTATCAAACTACTCCGGTCTTGGCAAGCATTTTCGAGAAAAGTGCAGAGCGAATTAAATTTTAAGGAAGCGCTTTCGAAACATACCCTGCCCCGATACATACCCCCAAACCACATGCTTTATTGGCTCAAAAAGCGATGGACACTTTTCAAAATTCCACATACCCCAGTTAGATATCCCGAAATCGGGAACTGGGTGGGTGCAACCCAGCGTTTTGCAG
>DNPO01000020.1 GCA_003501375.1 Candidatus Sumerlaeota bacterium
CCGGTCATGGTGCGTCCCTCGTTCGTGCTCGGTGGACGTTCGATGGAAGTCGTCTTCGACGACGAAACCCTCAAGCGTTACATGGTTGAGGCGGTTAAAATTTCGCCCGAACACCCCATCCTGATCGACAAGTTCCTGGAGAACGCGGTCGAGGTGGACGTGGACGCAGTATGCGACGCCGAGCGCGTTGTTATCGCCGCCATTATGGAGCACATTGAGCAGGCTGGTATTCACTCCGGCGACTCCGCGTGCGTCATCCCCACGCGCACACTTTCGCCCGAAGTGCTCGCCACCATCCGCCGCCACACCGCCGCGTTGGGCAAGGCCCTCGGCGTGCGCGGACTCATGAATATCCAGTACGCGGTCAAAGACAGTACTGTCTACGTACTCGAAGTCAACCCGCGCGCATCCCGCACCGTGCCCTACGTTTGCAAGGCTACGGGCGCGCAAGTTGCCCAGATTGCAACCAAAGTCATGGCAGGCATGACGCTTAAGGAAATCGGTTTCACGGAAGAGGTGAAGATCAACCACTACGCCGTGAAAGAAGCCGTGCTTCCCTTCCATAAATTCCCCGGTGCGCGTGTTGCGCTCGGACCGGAAATGCGCTCCACGGGCGAGGTCATGGGCATTGATATGAACTATGGTTTGGCCTTCCTCAAATCGCAATCCGCAGCGGGTGCGCGTATCCCGCTCGAAGGCGGCGTCTTCATTTCCGTCAACGAAAACGATAAACCGCGCGTAATCGATATTGCCCAGCGCTTCCAGAAAGCCGGGTACCGTCTCTTTGCCACACGCGGCACTCACCTGTTCCTTCAGGAAAACGGCGTGGCAACCGAGCGCGTTTTCAAGGTCAACGAAGGCCGTCCGCACGTGGTTGACCTAATGATTGACAAGACGATTAATCTCATCATCAACACTCCCGGCGGGCAAGGGTCGCACGCGGATGAGAAGGCCATTCGTTCCAATGCGGTCGTGCGTGAGATTCCGCTGGTTACTACCCTTGCAGCTGCCAATGCGATCATTGACGGCATCGAAGCGCGTATGGAACACAGCATCACCATCAAAGCGCTGCAAGATTACCACTTGGAAATCGCGCAGGGGAAATAAGTAAAAGATAACCACGAAAAACACGAACGGCACGAAAACTTCAAATTGAAGTTTTCGTGCCTTTTGTTTTTTCTGAGGTTTTTGTAACCAGCATGTTTTTCTCTTGAAATGGCCCAATTCTCCCCGTAACCTCTTTCTGGGTTTGAATGCAGATCCGCTTTTGCCTGTCTGCCACAATTTTGAAAAAGAAAGGATTACAAACATGTACAATCGCTGTCGAATCTGGAGTATCGCACTCCTCCTGTTTATGGGTGGCACATTTGCCATGCTTCCGGGCATGGCTAACGCCCGAACCGGCGCAGTTGCGCCAGCATCCACAACCATCGGGAGCGAAACGGTTTATCTGATTTCCTCCCTCGGCAATCTGGTCTGGCTACAGGAGAACATGACCGATTCCGCAGCCTCCTCCGCGCATTACAAAATGACGCGCAGTATCAATGCCGCCGAAACAGCCACCTGGTACGATGCCGGAACCAGCGCCACGCAAAAAACAGGTTTTATCCCAATCGGTTCGGAAACTAATCCGTTTACTGGAATATTCGAGGGGAACGGCAAGGCGATCACCGGACTGTACATCAGCCGTTCCACGACGCACTACAATGCGTTATTCGCTTATGTGCATGGCGCCACCATTACCAAGTTGACTGTGGCGGGTAAAATCACTGGTCTAAATCTTTCCGCCGGGCTGGCTGGTTACGCCGAGGATACCACTATTACCGCCTGCGTTTCCACCTGTCAGACGTCTGGGATGGGAATATATACGAGCGGTCTGGTCGCTTATGCCAAGGAATGCCGTTTCAGTTCCTGCTACGCATCAGGAAAGGTGCGGGGCGTCGGCGAGTATGCAAGCGGCCTGGTCGCAGCGTCCACCTCGTCTACCCTCGCGAATTGCCAGACGACCGGGGCGGTGATCGGGTATAATAGTGCGACTGGCGGATTGGTGGGGTCTTCTCAGAATGATGATATTGCCAATTGCGCTGCAAAAGGAAAAATCACGGGGGTGAATGCAAGCAGCGTCGGTGGGCTGATTGGTTATGTCCGCTCGACAGGCGCGCATGCGCTTATCAACTCCTACGCCAAAGGTGCGGTGAATGGGTATTCCAACACCGGCGGCCTGGTGGGGTATTGCGAAGTGAACGGGGCTGGAGCCTCTTATACATTGGAACAGTGTTATGCAACCGGCGCGGTTTCCGGTCTTTATGGTTATACCGGGGGATTGATGGGATACCTTGCTGTAGGAGCCGACCCAACCCCCCATTTTACTGCGACCTCTTGTTCGGCTTCCGGCTCCGTGGTAGATGCCTATTATTACGCTGGCGGGTTAATCGGATACGCCTTGGTGAATGTCGCGGATGCCAATGCACTGACGTTGGAGCATTGCAAGGCAACCGGATCGGTGTATGCGGGCCAAACCTGTGCGGGCGGATTGATCGGAGAAGCCGACTCCTTTAATGCCAATGCGTTCACCATAACCTATTGCTCCGCCTCCGGGTCTGTCTGGGCGGAAGGCGCTGGCTATGCCGGCGGGTTGCTGGGGGATGCCTGGGCAGATGTGAGCAATGGCATTACGATAGAGCATTGCACCGCTTCCGGTTCGGCGTATGCGGGGGCCTATTATGGCTGTGCTGGCGGACTGGTGGGATATTCATACAAAACATACGTGAACGATTGCCATGCAACGGGCAAGGCGACTGCAATGTGGTACGTGGGCGGACTGGTGGGATATTCGCTGAATGACTCAGTCGAAAATTCTTCCGCTGCGGGCAATGTTCTGGCGGCATATCATGCTGGCGGATTAATCGGATATGCCGAGAACGCTTCTGTGGTAAATTCTTTCAGCAGTTCCAAGGTAATCGCGACCCTGGATAATGCGGGGGGGCTGATTGGTTACGCAAGCAATGGAAAGGTAAGTTGGAGCTGGCATTTGAAGGGCGCGGTGGACGCTGCCCGGTGCAGCGGCGGGTTAATTGGGCGTGCAGACACCATAGCAATAAGTGAGTCTTACGCCAGCGCACCGGTAACGGGCGATCTTTGTGTGGGAGGCCTAGCTGGCAGTCTTTATTCTGCCTCAACGCTTGGGACTTCCTTTGCCACAGGAAAAGTTGCTGGCGTGTCGTACGTTGGCGGATTGGTGGGATACCAATCCGCGTCATCTGTTTCGGACGCCTACGCCCGCGGTGCCGTCAGCGGCGAGAGTTGGATCGGCGGGTTGGTCGGATATGCGACAGGCGGTTCGATTGCCACCTCCTACTCTACGGGCAAACTGTCGGCGTTTGAAGTCTACGGCGGCGGGCTGGTAGGGCAAAACGATGGCCCCTGCACGGTTACTGATTCTTACTGGGATATTACCAGCAGCAAGATTTCCACCTCCGAAAGCGGAACTGGGCTGACCACAACCGATTTCAAGTCGGGCTTGCCGGCGGGCTTCACCAGCATCTGGGGCTATTCCGCCGCCAACAACGGCTATCCGCACTTATTGTGTTTTGACTAGAGCGTTTTAAGATTGAAACACGGTGCTTGGATAAATTGGAAGTAGCAGTTCATCCCTTCGGGATGAACTGCTACAACATCACCGCATTTCAATCTGAAAGTGCTCGAAGAGAATCACCATAAAATAGTGGAACAGTACAAAAATACGAACGGCACGAAAACTTCAAATTGAAGTTTTCGTGCCGTTCGTATTTTCGAGGTCATTTTTTTGCGGTTTACAGTGCCAACCCCAAATACTGCTTTGCATTGCGGAAGGAAATATCAGCGACCATCTCGCCGAGCAGTTTCATATCGCGCGGCAATTCGCCCCGCACCACGTCATTTCCAATCAGGTTGCACAGAATGCGACGGAAATACTCATGCCGCGGGAAGGACAGAAAACTGCGCGAATCCGTGAGCATCCCCACAAAGCGGCTGAGCAATCCCAAACTCGACAACGCGTTCAGTTGTCGCTCAATACCTTCCTTTTGATCCAGAAACCACCAACCGCTCCCGAACTGGATTTTACCAGGAATGCTGCCATCCTGAAAATTACCAATCATCGTTCCGAGTACGTAGTTATCCGCCGGGTTCAGGTTGTAGAGAATCGTCTTAGGCAACTGATTCGTGCAATCCAATTTGTCCAGATAGCGTGAAAGCGAGATGGCCTGCGGCCAGTCGCCAATCGAATCGCAACCAATATCCGGGCCAATCGCTTTGAAAAGGCGCGTGCTATTGTTGCGGAGCGGGCCAAGGTGCAATTGCTTGGTCCAGCCGCGTTTTGCATCTAAATGGCCAAAGAAAACCATCATGTAACTGCGGAATTTTGACGCTTCTTCCGGCGTTACGGCTCGCCCCACCCGCGCGGTGTCAAATATCCGCGCTGCTTCCGATTCGGTGCAATCCTCCGCTTCGCAATGGTCTAACCCGTGGTCGGAAACGCGTCCGCCCAGTTGATGGAAGAATTCATGCCGTTTATCAATCGCGGCAAGTAAGTTTGAAAGCGTATTACACTCGATCGCGCTGACAGCGGACAACTGATCCAGCCACGGATTGAAAAGCCCTGGACGATCCACCCACATGGCTTTATCTGGGCGGAACGTGGGGTAAACGCGCGTCGGGCTGATGCCATCCTTCTGGATTTTCTGGTGTGCTTCCAGCGAATCCACCGGGTCGTCGGTGGTGCAAACCACCGCAACATTGCTCTTTTTCAGCAACTCATGCACCGGCATTTGCGCCAGTTGCGCGTTCGCGTTTTCCCAAATCGCTTCCGCACTGGTCTCGTCCAACAAATCATCTATCCCAAAGTAACTTTTCAGTTCCAGGTGCGTCCAGTGATAGAGAGGATTGCGCACTGCCTTCGGAACCGTGCGAGCGTAAGCCAGAAATTTTTCCTTGGGGGTTGCATCACCCGTGCAATATTTTTCCGCCACGCCGTTCGAGCGCATACCACGCCACTTGTAGTGGTCCCCCGCCAACCATGCCTCCGCAATACTACCAAAGGTGTGGTTCTCCGCTATTTGTTGCGCGGGTAAGTGCGAGTGATAATCAAAAATGGGTTGTGCCTTCGCATAGTCGTGGTACAGTTCCCGCGCCACATCAGATTGCAGAAGGAAGTCTTCGGTGATAAAAGTCTTCATGAAAATTCCCCTTGGTAGAAATAAGTCCTATAAGTTGAATACGACTTATAGGACTTATTGTTTGGTTAGGACTTAACGGTTTTATTTGCCCATATCCACTGGTTCAAACTTCGGGGCAATGAGGTGATGAATAATAAATGCCAACACGTATGCCATGGAGCAGAAGCCGAAGATAATTGCATACCCTGCATTGCCTGGCATATGATCCAGTAATTTTCCTGTCAGCCACGGGAAAAGCATGCCGCCCAACGACCCCGCCGTACTGCCAATGCCCGTGAGTTTTGCCACGGCGCGTTTGGGGAACATATCGGAAACAGTGGTGTAGAGATTCGCCGACCATGCCTGGTGAGCCGCGCCTGCCAAGCCGATCAAAAAAACAGCCGTCCAGTTATCAACCTTGGTAATGATAAGCAGCGGAACCACGCAAAGCGCAAACAGGAACATCCCCGTTTTGCGTGCCCGGGTAACGCTCCAACCGCGTCCTGTCAGATACCCTGTAAGCCAACCTCCGAAAATGCTCAATATTGTAACAACGGTGTAAATGCTAACCAAATATTTAGCGCTGTTCTTGATGTCCAATCCACGCGTGGCTTTGAAAAAGTCCGGCAACCAGGTCAGAAAGAACCACCAGACCGGATCGGTCATAAATTTGGCCACGATAAAAGACCATGCCTGTTTATGACGCAAGACATCGCCCCAGGTAAAATGTTCAATGCCATCGCTTGGGTCAGCCAAATCGGATTCAATATATGCCAATTCCGAGGCGGAAACGCGTTTGCTTTTTTCCGGGTAACTGAACAAAGGTATCCACAATATCAACCAGGCAAAGCCAGCAATACCCGCGAGAACAAAAGCGGCTTGCCACCCCCAGTTGTACGCAATCCAAGGCACCAACGCCGGTGCGGCAATCGCGCCAACGTTAGCGCCGGAGTTAAACAAACTTGTCGCGAACGCACGTTCCTTTTTGGGAAACCACTGCGCCGTTGCCTTGATAGCGCCCGGAAAGTTACCGCCCTCGCCTAAACCCAACGCGACGCGCGCACCAAAAAAACCGCCAATAGAGCCAACCAGCGCATGGCTCATTGCTGCCAAACTCCACATGGTGATGGAAACCGCATAACCAAACTTGGTGCCAAATCGGTCAATGAGCCATCCGAAGAAGAACAGACTGACGCCATACGCGCCTTGGAATGCCGCGTTTATTTGCCCAAACTGCTCATTTGTCCAACCCATTTTTTCATCCAATATGGGCTTCAGTAGGGACAAAATCTGGCGATCGATGTAATTAACGGTGGTGGCGAAAAACAGAAGTGCGCAAATAACCCAACGGTAGTTTGTTTGAGGCGAGGTGGTAGTTGTCTTCTCGTTCACTGGTATTTTCCTTTTTTACTTCAGAGTTTCTGCATAACGCAGCCCGAGCATCAGGCCACGCAATTCAGCCAGACCGCGCATGCGCCCAAGGCACGAATAGCCCGGTGTAATTTCAACCGTCTTTTTCAGGTCATCCAACATCGTATGCCCGTGGTCGGGACGGAAGGTCAATTGCCAATCCGCACGGCCTTCCTTGCGGCGACGATCTTGCTCATCCAGCAACACGCGCATGAGTGCGGGCATATCCACCGAACCGGCCAGGTGGTCAGCCTCATAGAAGGAACCATCCGGCAACTGCTGCGTGCTGCGCAGATGCACCGAGTTAATGCGCGGGCCAAACTTTTTTGCCATCGCAGGCAAATCGTTGCTGGTACGAGCGCTCAGCGATCCCGCACAAAAACACAATCCGTTAGCCGGGCTATCCACCATTTTGAACAGTGCTTCAATATCGGAATCTTGCGACAAAATACGCGGTAAGCCCAACACAGGAAACGGCGGATCGTCGGGGTGAATCGCCAGTCGAACGCCGACCTCCTCCGCAGTGGGGATCACCGCTTCCAAAAAGCGTGTCAGATTTGCGCGCAAATCCACACCATCATACTTGGCCAGCATGGCACGTATATCGTTCAGCGACAAGCCCATTTTGCAACCGGGAAAAACGTCGATAATGCTCTGGATAAATGATTCCCGCGCGGCATCGTTCAGACTGCTCCACCACAGTTTTGCACGCTCCAACTGCTCGGGGGTAAAATCCGCCTCGGCCCCCGGACGCTTCAACGCATAAATTTCAAATGCGGCGAAACGTACCGGATCATACCGCAGGCACTCTGCGCCATCGGGCAGCACATAACGCATGTCGGTACGAATCCAGTCCAACACGGGCATAAAATTATAGATAACCACCGAAACGCCCTCAGCGGCCAAATTACGCAAGGTTTCTGAGTAGTTACTGAATAGTTTTTTTAGGTTGCCGCGTCCCGTCTTAATGTCTTCATGGACAGGTACAGACTCAACAGCACTCCATCGTAAGCCAGCAGCCTTGAGCATTTCGTTGCGTTCACGGATTGCTTCGCGCGGCCATAGATCGCCATAAGGGATTTGGTGCAATGAAGTGAAAACAGAGGCGGCGCCGGTCTGGCGAATGTCGCGCAGGGAAACCGGGTCATTGGGGCCATACCAGCGAAAGCCCTCTTCTAACAAACCAAGATCAGGGTGGGTGAGATTCATAATTTTCCTTTTAACTTTCTAATCAGTCAGATAAAACAATCGAAAAGATGGAACTTACTTTGCCGTTTCCGGCGGGCCAAGATGGGTGGGCTTCAAACCGCCCAGATCAACCACTACTTTGTCGAAAACGATGCCCGGGTCCAGCGGCGTGATCTTCAGCGTGTGCTTGCCGGGCGCAAGTTTGTGTGCGCTTGTGCCAATCGCAGCGCCATTCAGTACATTCGCACTCCAGGATTTACTAAATTCTTTGGTGTCAATGTCAACGGTTTGGGGCTGTTCCGAATCGATGCTGACGGAATAGCGCAACTGCACATCCGAACTAATCGCATGCGTAGGTACGCAATAAACCATTGTCTTGGCGTCCCCTGATTTTGTCACGGTGAAGTCATATTCCAAGGTTGCTTTTCCGGTAACCTTTGCCGTTGTCGGCAGCAGGGCCAGTGAATCGCCCGAACGCCCCAGCCCGGAAATTATCTTCCAGGTTGCACCATCGCCGTTTGTTTTACGCGTCGGTTTTTCCGCTTCCAGAGAAACGTACCCGTCCCCAACAATGCCGTGATCAACAGATGCCTCTTTCCGTGTCGCATCGTTTTTTTCATCCCCTATGGGTTTCTTGAACACTGGCGTGTTGCGCGGTGCCATCGACATCATATGCCGCCATTTTCCAGCGGCCATTTCTTCGTTGTAATATTTCGTTTCGGTCTGAATTTGCCCATACGCTTTCTGCGCGTCCTCCACCGTGTCGCTTAAAAACTTTTCGTTCATCAACGCAGAGCAGCGCACAGGATACACAAGCAACTGGTAGAATGCATCTCGCAACTCCTTCGGTTGTTTTTCATAGAGCGCATTGGTTCGTTCCACCAACTTTGCAAAACGCTGCATGCGGTCAGTTTTCTCATTGTAGTTGTTCGTAAACTTCGCCTTGAGCAGGTGCTCTGGTTTTGCCGCATAATGCAGACGATAGTATTCGTCCAAAATAGCAGCGATTTCCTTGGCGTTTTCCTTGCCGAAGTTGCGCTCGGCCCAGTCGGTCAAGAATACTAACTGCGCATTTTCATCCCACGCGTTGACATCCCAAGCCAGGCGGAGGAAGAACTCCATGTCAATTTCTGACGGTTTGATATCCCCCACATTCAGTACCCACACCTTGCGCGCATCGTTATCATAGGCTTTGCGCATTTCTTCCCAGATAAGCGCAGGAGGCGTGGTGCAAAGCCAGAGGTAATCTTCCGGCATGCCCCAATAAGAAACGTGGTAGTAAACGCCAGAGCCACCGGAACGTTTCCGTTCCTCCGCATTGGAGAGACGACGGATATACCCGTGGTTATCGTCCACCCACCCGAGCGTTACATCATCCGGCACCTTCAGACCATTTTGGTAAAGCGGGAGCACTTCCTTATAGGGCACAAAAAGTTGCGGAACCTTTTCCACCTGCGAGTTGACATACTGAGCCAGCAAATCACGTTGATCGGCAAATACCTTTTCAAGTCGGGCCACTTGCTCCGCGGTCGTACCGCCGCCAACCATCCCGCTATCGTGCAGACCGCGCATGCCAACGGTATAAATGTTTTCATACTTCCCATTTTCCTTCACCCGCTCTTCCCAATACTTCACCACATTATCGCGATTCTTTACATAGTCCCACTCGCCACGCGTTTTTGTATCCCACTCCGTTACGTTATTGCGCAAGAGCGGCTCGCAATGCGAAGCCCCCATAACAATGGCATAGTTTTCGGCAACCACCTTGTTTTCTGGATAAATATTGAAAGCCTTGGTGCAGGAGTGCATCCCCGGCCACAGGTAATTCGCCTTTAAGCGCAATAACAATTCAAAAACCCGCGCGTATGTTTTCGGCCCAATATCGCCAACCTCTGGCTCAAAGTTTTTTGCCGCCCACGGCTGCAATCCCCAATCCTCATCGTTGATAAAAATGCCGCGATACTGAACAGAGGGCTCCTTGCTGGCGCAAATTCCCGCACGAACAAACAACGCATCGCGATGACGCGGCGTTACATCTGCCCACCAGCACCAAGGAGAAACGCCGATAGCCTCGGATAGCGCAAATGCGCCATAGGCCGTACCGCGTCGGTCGCTGCCGACGATAACCAAGGCGTTTTCCACTCCGGGAAACGGTCTGGCTATCGTCATTGCCAAGTACGACTCCCACTTGCCCTGCAGCCCCCCCACTTTAATTTTCCCCTGCGAAACTAACTGGTTGATAGAGGCGTTCTTCCCCAACGTGCCGATGATAATCACGGAGGGTTTTGATTCTGGCGCACTTGCTTTCACCGCGGGGGTTTTACCCGTGACCTTGTGGACATCCTCCGCCAACGCATTTGCCGTAATCTCCACCACCTTGGCATCCGCTGCGTCAAAGTAAATGGGCGCAACCTGATTCCCGGAGACGAGCGCAAAATCCCCGAGAGCCGACTTTTCGGAAACCTCCAGAAATGCACCTTTTAAACTGTGCGGCAATGTCGCACCCGGCGTGGGGGTATGGACAAAGGCACAGGCAGTCAAACTAAAAAGAGGAAGGAGGCAAAGCAACAAGAAGCAGGCAGAAGGTTTTAGCGGAGAAGACATTTTTATCTTTACGTACCTCAGTCTGGCAGGTTTTAAAAATACGTCGCAGCATTAGACTCCTGTGAAGCAACCAAATCCGCCATCAATCTCAACTATTGCGCCCGTTACAAACTTCGCCGCATCGGACAACAGATAATGGATCGTTCCTGGAACTTCAGTTGCTTCGCCAAAACGCCCAAACGGTGTTTTCTGGATTACGAGTTGACCGCGCGGCGTCAAAGAACCATCCTCGTTAACAAGCATGCGCCGATTTTGTTCACCCAGGAAGAACCCGGGACGTACCGCATTGACGCGCACTGTGCCGTTGGAAACGCGTCCCAATTCCGTTGCGAGCCAATGTGTGAAATTATCCACCCCTGATTTGGCTGCCGAATAGCCCACCACGCGCGTCATTGCCTGCGGCGCCGAAGCAGAGGAAAAGTTAACAATAGCGCCTCGCCCACCCTTTACCATTGCCTCGCCGAACACCAGAGATGGCAGCACCGTGCCATTCAAATTTAGGTCCAGCACCTTCCGAAACGCTTCAAAATCGAGGTCAAAAAATGTTTTATCGGGCGTAATCGTCGCGCCAGCCATGTTACCGCCTGCGCCATTAACCAGCGCATCAATGCGCCCCCACTGCTTCAGCACGGTATCGCGCACTTGTTCCAGCGTATCGCGCTGCAACACATTGGCTACCAATCCTATACATTCCGCATTTGGAGTTTCGGCCTTGCATTGCGCCAACGCTTCATCTATTTTTTCCTGGTTCAAATCGAGATAAACCACGCGCGCGCCCTGCGCTGCCAAGTACCGCGCGGTAGTTCCGGCCAGCACCCCTGCTGCACCCGTTATCAAAATCACACGTCCAGCCAAATCAAATAGATCGTTCATTTTTCCCGCACACTTTCCCTTTTAGTCTTTTACCCACTTCAGTGTAATTTTGGTACTAAAAACATAGGAAACCGTAACGCATTGCATTACTTTCGTTTCGGCATGCCAATTTGAAATATATCGCAAACTCGTTGAAAAAGTCCAGTTTTGTTTTCTCCCTGAACTATTTTTTGCACACGCAAATATAAAAATGCCCCAATGCCAAAAGCATTGGGGCAAAAAATAACGGGTTATTTTCAAATTTTATTCTGCGGATTTTGTCCGCGCCGTAATGATGTGTAATCCCGTTTCACGCATTTCGTCAAACCCCTGACGTGAAAGTCCATCATCCACAATCAGCCCATCCACGTCGCCAGGCAAGGCAAAAGTGGTAAAAGCCCGCTGATTATATTTGCTGCTATCAGCCAAAATGAACTTGCGCTGCGAACGCTCAATTAAGGCTGTTTTAATCTGACCAATGACGCTGTGCTGGCAGGTGAACCCAGTGGTTGCAGTAAAACCGCTCGCTCCCAAAAAAGCCAAATCGGGATTCATATGTTCCAAGGACTCCAGAGTCATAGGCCCGATGTAGCAAGATGCTTCCTTGCGCCACGTTCCGCCCAACAAAAGCACACTACCCGATTCGCGATCCGCCAACTCATTTGCGATCAAGAGAGAATTGGTAATAATGGTGATGTTAGATTTTTTCAATAGCCGTGCCAATGTCAAACAGGTACTTCCAGAATCTAATGCAACCGTTTCGCAATCGAACACCAAGTCCAGGGCTGTAGCAGCAATAGCATCCTTGGCATCTACCATGCTTCCTAACTTTTGTCCGATCAGAATTGTCTGCTCCATATCCTCAGCCAGCACTGCTCCGCCATGCGTGCGCATCAGCAGACCCTTTTGCTGAAGAATGTCCAAATCTTTGCGGATGGTAACGGCGGAGGTATTGAATTGGCCTGCCAAATCATTGACATCCAGTTGTTTCAATCGTTGAATCAAACGGGTTATTTCGAGTTGACGTTCATTGAGACGCATCGGTGTATGCCTGTCATATTTCTTTTCTTTGCAAAATGGTCAAACAACAACATGGCTTATGGTAACGAGCGAAAAGAAGGCGGTCAACACGAAAAAAAGATTTCCCCAAATTCAATTCACGCGGGCAAGCCCTTTTTAGAACGTTTGGGTAATTGGTTAAGTTAAAAAAAATCGCTTATCGCGCTTCGCGGGCAAGTTGCAGAAGTTTAGATGTGTCGAGGTCTGCCAGGAGTGCGTCGTAATCTTGATAGCGCATAGTGGGGTCGAACTCCAACATACGCATAATGATTTCGCACATGTCCTGTGGAATGTCCGGGTATATTTCCTGAAGCGGCATCGGATGCCGCAACGCATTTCGTTTTTTCAAAAGTTCAGAATCGGAAAGGTCGGCGAAAGGTGGTTGCCCGCCGAGGAGGTGATAAAAGGTAGCACCAAAAGAGTAGATGTCCGAGCGATGGTCCATGCTGGTATTGCAGCATTGTTCTGGCGACATGTAGCGCGGGGTGCCGCAAATGTCGCCATTGCTCTGTTGCCCCTGTTGCGTGAAAACGGGTTTCCAGAGTTGTCGGGCCAAACCGAAATCCACAATTTTTAATTGTGCGTTCGTGCGCGTAACCATCAGGTTTCCGGGTTTGATATCGAGGTGTACGATATGCTGTTGCGCTGCAGCCTGAAGTCCGGCGCAGGTCCGCACCGTCAGATCAAAAATGCACGAAAGCGTGGGGCGTGGGCGTTGCCGGATGAAGCGGTCCAATGGCATGCCATCAATATACTCCATCACCAGAAAGGGCAGACCATCGGAGGTAAGACCGCAGTCAAGCACGCGGGCAATGTTGGGGTGTTGCAAATGGGCAAGACAAATAGCTTCGCGCTCGAAATAGGAGACTACTTCGGGGGTTGAGCGGTAATCATGAAGTAGAACTTTAATGGCGCAACGGAGATGGGTGGTCAGGTGTTCCGCTAACACGAGGCGACTGAGTTTGGTTTGGGAAATTGTTTCTAAAATTGCGTAGGAACCAAGCTGCTCTATCACCATGATAACGAACGTTATTTCCCTTCCAATTCTTTCAGCGCTGCTTTTGCCGGTTCGGTGTAGTTAGCAAAAGCCGGATCACTGCCACATTGTTCCATGAACGTCTTATAGGCATCGGTAGCCTTGGGATCACCCAGGGCTTTCAGATTCAACGCGCGGTTAAACAGCGCATATCCGTTGTTCTTGGATACGGTCAAGACCCGGTTGGCGGCATCCAGCGCTTCGCGGTGCCTGCCCAGGCGCGAGTACGCTGCGCCAATGTATAGGTTCATATCCACATCGGTCGAGCCACGCTTGGCAAACGCATCGCCTCGTTGCGCCGCGAGTGCATACTCTCCGGTATCATACAGACGTACCACCATCTGCCGCTGGTAGGTCGGGTTATTGGGATCAAGCGTCAGCGCTTTTTCCAATGCCGCGATACCGCCTTTATTAGAGGTGGGCAATTTTTCGCTTTCCTCAAAGAGTTTCTTCGCTTCGGCGTTACCCGCGCTTGATGCAGTTGCAGGCTTGGGTGTTTCCGCCTTGGGGATTTCGGGCGTGTGCGCTGGTTCGGGAACTTTGGGTGTTTCCACCGCACGTTCCGGAGTGGGCTGCGGCGTCGGTTGTGGCGAGGGGG
This sequence comes from Candidatus Sumerlaeota bacterium, assembly GCA_003501375.1. Lineage (GTDB taxonomy): Bacteria > Sumerlaeota > Sumerlaeia > UBA8349 > UBA8349 > UBA8349. The sequence goes on from DNPO01000020.1 coordinate 13,943, forward strand.
AAGGCGTCGGCTTGGGTGTTTCCAGCGGTTTGGACTGCGGTGTTGGTGCGGGCGTTGGTGTTGTTGTTGGTGTT
>DNPO01000397.1 GCA_003501375.1 Candidatus Sumerlaeota bacterium
AGAAATAGTGCTTAACCAGAAAAATGCCCAAACCGACCCCGCCGACGCATCGCTGGATGCCATCAAACAATACTACCTGCAACAAAACATTCTCTCGCAAGCCTTGAGCGGTTTCAGTACAGAGCAGACCCTACAGACCTATATTCCCGCAATAACGGTACAGGATTTAATCAAGGGCGGTCGTGATAGTATTACCATGGCAATCAACAATGCCGCAGGCGCAACATCCGGCGACAATTGGTACGATTTCGGTTTTAATAATGTAGCCCCCATTGGCACCGGCCCATTGGCACAAGGCAACTTCGGCCCCTTGCGTTCGGGATTCATGGAAGTGGAATACCTCGAAATTGTAGATGTGTTTGGACAACGGATGCAGTTATTGACGGATACGCACACCAGTGATGGATCCTTGCAAGTAATACCGTGTATGAATTTCGCACCACAGTCCACAGACACTATCAACACAGGTAAGATTTACCTTCCCCCACGGATTCTGGCCCCCAGCCGACTCTGGTTCCGCTGGCTCTCAGCCGACTTTACCCCTGACGTGCCAGGAATCGACTCGGACTTTGTTGAAACCAACACCCACCCAGCAACCTCACCGGTTTGTGGATGGATACTACCGAACCATCTGGACAATAATCTATTCTTTTACGACAGCACAGGTTTACCCATTGGCTCTTTCGGGATTGAGCATAACCAATTAGTTTACCGCACCCGTCCTGGAAATTTGAATAACCAGCAAGACGATTTATCAATCGATATTGGTACCCCCAAAGCACCAATTGTTAACCCCAATCTGGCCCAATTCATGTGGTACGTAAAAGGACAAAATGCAGGATTCCTGCAAGACTGGATGCAAGCAATTCTGAATTCTGACACCTTTATCAACCCAGCAAATTACGCGCAAAATAACGGACTGGCCGTTTTGGTCGGACGTCCATTAGCATTAACCCGCGCCGTGCTTAATATGGAAACCAGCGGCAATGTGCTGCCCTTGAGCCAAGCAGATACGGATGCAGATGCACCCTACCCATCCGACATCAATAACAATAACTATATTTATAAAAACCGTATGGCTACCAGCGGAGCCAAGTTGGAAAATGTCCAATTCCCGGTACGCTTGGGAGATTTAGCCAATCTTGACGATGGATTGGTCGGCTACTTAATTGAAAGTGGTAGTTCGGACACTCCTTACACAACGCTGTACGCCCCAGCCGCCTCGGGATCCGGAAAAAACAACGTCGTACAACCGACATCAACCACCGTGCAACTCACATTAAATGCAACCACTCCAATTACGCTAACCCTTTTGGTTGACCCACGTGCCGGTGTCCATGCTACAACGGGTGTACTGCCAGTAGCAAATTTGCAAATTCCCATGGATCAGTATGGACAAGCGATGCGCAGCATGGCAATGACGTTCTTCACCCATCCCATGCTGCAAGGAGCCCAAGGATTGGTCGTGCCACTTCCCCAAGAATCAGGCTTGGCCTGGAATTGGATTTTCCCCGATGCCGAATATCCAATTTCCCTTCAGGCCAATGCTGCCAACCAAAATGCGAACTGGGGATTCACACCGCAAACTGTACTTGAAGGTTGGTTGCAACTTTCCGAAGCGCCAACGTCAACCAGTGGAACAAAAAATTGATTCTAAGAAACGGCTATAAAAATGGTCAGCGCTTCTATCAACATGACAGTCAGTAATCCCGCAATACAACCCCCCGCCGCTATTGTTTATGTCGGGGTAAGCGCACAACTGGACATCACCCTGCAAAATGAAACAGGCGGTGCCATCACGTTCAACGCTGGAGCATCCCCTTCCAAGTTGACAATTTTCATGCCCTCTTTTTACACCGCTACTCAACTCCAGCAAATGCAGGTCAACCTGGCAAGCTGGAATTACTCCTACAGCAGTTCGCAACAGGCACTCATCCTGACTTATGCGGGGGCCAGCGGACAAACGTGGAACTCAGAAGCAACACTCGCCTTCTCTATCACCAGCGCAACATCGACCAATACCCCCACCTCGGATACCATACAGATCAATCCGACCAACATGACGGGCAATGTTCCTATCCAGGTAAGCGCTCCGTTATCCCTGAACAACGCTCCGCAACCTGGCAATGCCACGCTGCCATTACAAGTTTGGTTAGATGCACAAGGCAGCGTTTACGTTTCGCAGCAAGGCGATCCATTACAAAACACACTTTTTCTCAACTTTAAAAATACCAGCAACAATCCCCTCTGGACCGGCACTACATTGTGGACTGGCAACCCGCAAGTAATCGTATCGTTCGTATATGGCAACAGTAGCGGAGCACTTGCCCCGGACAGCGATAAAAGCAGTCCGCAAACAGGCTCAGCCTGGAAAATTTCTGGTGCTGTTTCCATCAGCCAGGGTAACGATTGGCAAGTCACCAATCCAAGCAATAGCGCCGAATACCCACACCCATTCTGGACACTCACCCCTGCTAATAACAATATCGGAATCATTGGGACAGGAGCAAATGCCAATCTATCTTTCGATTTCAGTCAGATTGTTTCCTGCACCCCCCCCGGCGCAACCCAAATGGTCGTGCAGTTCACCGGATTCAAAAAAGACGCGCAAACGCTTTATAATGACGCGGTATTCGTACTAAACATTTCTAAACAAAATCCGCCTCCTACCCGCGGTTTGCTGAATTTTTTCAGCGAGCAAAGCCCATTGGTCACGGTCAACAGTCCTACGCAGGCCATTAATATTAACCTTAAATGGACTATGTTCAACGTGGCAAGTGTAACGCTGATTTGCAGTTTTCCGGGCGTGGCTCCCATCACCATCTCGTATCCCAATTTTCAACCATTGGGTTATGACACAACCACAATCACGCTACCTGGCACACCAGAAAACACTGCGGTCTTTTTCACCCTGCAAGCCTTCAGTGGAAAAGGTGTCTATCTCAATAGCCTGCAATACACAGTTTTCATCACTGCACAAATTTTTGTCGATCCCCGCGATGGAAAAGAATATCCCACCCTCCAAGTTAATAATACCCTTTGGATGACAACTAACCTGGATTGGAACGCAACGGGTTCAAGCGTTTACAATGATGACAGCAACAACGAGGCAACATACGGACGCCTTTATACGGCAGCCCTGGCCAAGCAAGTCCCTGTCGGATGGCGACTTCCCTCCCAAACAGATTGGAATAATCTGATTGCAGCCTATACCTCCTCCACGGATTCTACCGCTGCTTATAAAGCTCTCGTGGCAGGTGGGAGCAGCGGCTTTAATGCTCAATTAGGTGGATCAGAAAACACCCAAAAAGAATATAGCGATCTTGGCTGCAAAGGGTACTACTGGACCAGTTCAGATGAAAATTCCAGCGACACCTATTACGCACAATTCAGCGCCGCATCTCAAAGTATCACAACTCAAGCAGTTTATCCGACGAACTATTTAATATCGGTACGTTATGTAAAAGACATAAGTTAATATCTGCGAGAACAACTATACAAGCGCACCACTGTAGAAAGGATCAGGCAGATGACAACCCTTTTAAACAACCTCCAAGACACCTCCGACTTCAATTCGGCCTCATTCCAAAATTCAGAATTTTACGCATTGGCCCAAGCGCTGGGACATGACTTGGAAAAGTTATCAGAAGGGGAAGAATGCTGCACGTATATAGAAATTCCCACGTTGGAAGAGGCGCGCGATTTACTTTCACGCGCCACACCAGAAGAACGCGTCGTACGTCAGCAAACATTTTTCCACCCGGCCATTGCAATGCGTCATCGCTTAGGCCAAGGCTTACATGACCGAGGGGAAGCAATGGTTTTTGCTAATGGCACACTCGATCCCGCCGATAAACACAGCCAAAGCAACCATCTACCCATGCATGTCAAAGCAATCAGTGTTGCGCAAAAAACAATCCACAGCGGTGAAACTTGGGATGTTAGCGTACGCGGAGACATCTGGGGATTCGATGAGATGGAAGAATTATATGCAATGGTAAATGTTGGGACATTGATACTGGAAAACGGAGCATCCATCGCAATCCAAGGTAACGTTTTCTCTCTCGTCTGCCAAGAGGTTATCGCAGAAGAAAATGCCCGTATAAACATTCTACCCACCCCCTTTTCGGTAGACTATGGAGCTGGGCCAATGGATGGCCCTGACGGTATCCCA
>DNPO01000474.1 GCA_003501375.1 Candidatus Sumerlaeota bacterium
TGGGAAGGCGAAGTCGAAGCGCGCGAAACGGGCGAGTACCAGTTCAAAACCTTCTCCAACAACGGCATCAAACTGTGGGTGGATGGACAACTCGTAACCTCCCGCTGGCGGCAGGGTTGGCTCCCGGAAGTCAGCCTGGCCAAGGTCAAGTTGGAAACGGGGCATCGCTATAAACTGAAATTAGAATGGGCCAAGCAACAAGGCATGGAGACGATGAACCTGCGCTGGAAAACGCCGTCCAAGGAAAACGCGACCGCTCTGTGGTCAGAGGTGGGCGAAGGCGTGGACTATTATTTCATCTATGGGCCGGAGATGGACAAGGTGGTCGCGGGTTACCGGCAGGTTACGGGCAAAGCGCCGATGATGCCGCTCTGGGCTTACGGTTTGTGGCAATCGCGGCAGCGTTACAAAACATCCCAGGAAAGTTTGGATGTGGTGGAAGGTTTCCGCTCTCGCAAAATTCCCTTTGATAACATTGTTCAGGACTGGCAGTACTGGAAAGAAGACGCCTGGGGTTCGCACGAGTTCGATCCGGCGCGCTTTCCTGATCCGGTGAAATGGATCAAGGATATTCATGACAAGTACCACGCGCGTTTGATGATCTCTGTCTGGCCGAAGTTCTACGCGGGGACAAAGAATTTCGAAGAGATGCGGTCGCACGGCTTCCTCTATGAACCCAACCTTGGCGAAGAAGTCACGGACTGGCTCGGTCATCCTACCACCTTCTACGATGCTTACAATCCCGGCGCACGCAAACTCTTCTGGTCGCTAATGAATCGCGAATTGTTCAGCAAAGGCGTGGATGCCTGGTGGATGGATGCGAGCGAACCCGACCTCATGCCGACGCCGATTTTGAAAGATCAGCGCACGCACGTACATCCGACCGCGTTAGGTTCCGGCGCGCGCATGCTGAATGCTTTCCCCCTGGTGAACAGTCAGGCGATTTACGAAGGGCAGCGCAAGACGGCCCCGGATCAGCGTCCCTTTATCCTGACCCGTTCCGGTTTTTCCGGCATGCAGCGCTACGGCAGCGCAGTCTGGTCGGGCGACATTACCTCCACGTGGGAGACCATGCGTGTTCAAGTTTCCGCCGGTCTTGGTTTCTGCCTGTCGGGCATGCCGTACTGGACAATGGATATTGGCGGTTTCTCCGTTCCCGCGCGCTTTGCCAGTGGCAAGCCGAAGGCTGCGGATGTTGAAGAGTGGCGCGAACTAAACACGCGCTGGTTCCAGTTTGGCGCTTTCGTTCCCCTGTTGCGCGTCCACGGCGAATCGCCCAATCGCGAGATGTGGGAGTTTGGCGGCGAGACAAGCCCTGCGTATCAAGCGCATCTCAAGGCCGATCGACTTCGCTATCGTCTGCTGCCCTACATCTATTCGTTGGCGGGGGGGGTAACACAGGAAAGCGGCACGATCATGCGTCCTCTGGTCATGGACTTCCCCGGCGATCCGAAAGCGCCGACCGTTGACGATCAGTACATGTTTGGCCCTGGCTTTCTGGTCAGCCCCGTAACCGCGTATCAGGTGCGTAACCGTCCGGTTTATCTACCCGAAACTGCTGGCGGGTGGTACGACTTTTGGACGGGCGCGAATCTCGCGGGCGGTCAGACCGTGGACGCACCTGCCCCCTACGACGCAATCCCGCTTCACATCCGCGCAGGCTCCATCATCCCCACCGGCCCCGAAGTGCAGTATACGGGTGAAAAACCCGCAGACCCGATTACACTCCACGTGTATACGGGCACAGATGGTTCCTTTACATTTTACGAAGACGATGGGCTGACCAATCGCTACGAAAAGGGCGCGCTCAGCCGTATTTTGATTCGTTGGAGTGAAGCGACAAAAACACTCACCATTGGCAAGCGCGAGGGTTCGTTCAAGGGGATGCTGAAAACTCGCACTTTCAATATTGTCCTAATCTCGAAGGATAAATCCGTTGGTTTCTCCTTCGATCCCAAACCGGAACGGACGTTGCAGTACGATGGAAAAGAAACCGTTTTGCGCTTGGAAATGAAGTAACTCGTATGATTCAAACGGTTTAGGTTGGAATGCAGTCTGTTTCTATTACCGAAATAATTTTTGAATCGTTAACCAACGATAGATACGTTTTTTGAGAGTGTTTACATACCAATAGAAACTGCAAATTCAGTATCTATTGGTATGTGAACACTCTCCTTTTTCGCTTACCCAACACTCCATCAAAAATCGTTCCAGACAGGATTACTATCGTCTCGTCATTTTCCATCTTCCGCAGGTCATCCCAGTTTCCAGCACATTTAGTGAAAAACTTGTAGCGTTTGGGTTTGTTGCATGTTACATGTTATTCATCGGGTGAGGGTACGAGCCAGGACGGAAAAAATTCCGGTTGATTGGATGTGAACGCCCATGAATAAGCAAGCCTCTGAGAAGCGGAAAGTTCTTATTGTAGATGATGATCCTTTAGTCCGCGGGATGTTTTGTCGCATGATTGAACTGGTGGGGTTTGAAGCACTAAAGGCGGAAAATGGAGTCGAAGCGTTGGAACTCTTCAAAACGCATGCGCACGACATTGATATTGTGTTTGTGGATTTCATGATGCCGGGGCGCAACGGGGAAGAGGTCATGCACGATATTCGCGGCATTCGCCAAGATGCGCGTGTGGTATTGGCCAGCGGTTACCATGAAGTTCGCCATTCTGTGGATTGCTTGGGGAACGAAGGGTTTAATGCGTTTTTGTATAAACCATTTCGCTTAGAAGAACTCCGGGCGGTGATTCAACACATTCTGCTTCATGAATAATAGCTACCCAGGTTTATTCCATCTTTTTTTGCAATACTCGCCTATGGGATATTATCCCCTTGCGGCTTTTTACCGATAAGTGCTATAAGGGATGTGGACGGCGCGAAGCCATGGAAGCGCTCAACAGCTGTCCAAGAAGAAGGCGATCATGAAAGAAAAAGACCCAAATCTGTTCCATTTGCAGGATGTGTTGACCGCCATTCAGACCTATCTGGAGCAGGAAGCGCGCGGACAGCAGGAAGCCGCAGCTGGAATGCAGTCGCAATTCGACGATACATTCCATGTGGCGGATGCTGTTGCGGGTCCAGACGAGCCTGCGTATCGTAAAAGCCTGCCGCTTTTGCAATTTTATTTTGCTCGGAGCGGAGCAACTGATCGTAAATCCCTGGAAGCCCTTGCTGGTGAATATTTCATTCCTTGCTAAGCCAATGTAATTATAAAGTATTTTGGAGTGGTTCCCTATTATATCGGCCAGATTGTGTTGTTGTTTTTCAACCGGGTAGCGGTTGCATATCTTAGCCCAGAGGCGCCGAGGAACGAGGCTGCTCTGGGCTAAACTTGTTTTCTCAAACGAACACAATCAGGGTTCCACAAGGTGCATCTGGGTGTTATAGATAATTGAAAAAAACACCTTATAGAGAACCCGTGCGGGGCTGCCTAAAATTTTTGTTGATATCCGAGGGAGCCGCCCCGGATACGGGACTAAATGAAGGAAAAATTATATCGGACTGAATCCCGACATTTTAAGGGCACGGCTCCTGTGACGCCTTACCCCTTCAAATCGCAGAACGCCAAATACGTCAATCGGTGCGCCAAGTCCAGGTCGTGAATCACCTGATCCTGGTGCTCTCCAAAATTCAGGTGCCCTTCCTGCACGCGTTCCAACAACCCTTTGATGTTTTCCGAAACCATCATCAAACGTGGCAGACTCAGTTCCATATCCTCACGCAACACCGTGTAGGACAGGTCGCCCAGGAACGCGGCAAATTCCTGCTCGGACGAAGCCAGGTCTTGCAGGTCGCGAAAAATCGCACAGACCGACCGCAACGGATCAGATTCCACCGGGAAAGCGGCGGTATCGAAGGCGATGCGTTCGGACGGATCAAACGTTTCATTCATCCAGTCGTCAAACCGCATGACAAAACCCGGAATGGGGTGCTCATTAAGTACGTCGTGAAAGTTACCGCTGGAACGGTTGCGGCAGGAGAGCATTGGCAACAACAGCAGGTTTTCCGGCAACGTCGCCAAGTCTTTTTCGAGTTGCGTTTCAAACGGTTCTGCGTGTGGCGGGTAGCCATCCAAAATCAACGCCTCTACCAGCGAACGTTCCCCCCATGTTTTCCAGTGAATCAGGGGGTGGCGTTTGTTTTCCGCATTGCGCGAATCACTGGGGAGCAATCCCAAAACGCGCAGGTTGGAACGCGCTTTGAGCGAGCGAGCACGAATGTATTCCAGCGCCTCGTCCATCTGCTGCGCTTGCCACTCGCGCCAACGCTCCACCATGCCGTGCTCATTGGCAAAATTGACCGATGCCGGGTCAAAGCCCAAATCGCGCAACGCCTCCTCACCACGGCAGGCGGCGCAGTAGCACCACGGTGCCATGTGCTCTTTTTCGCCAATGGTGTAAAAAGGGTAGTCGCGCAGGTCAAGCAACAATCCGTGGAACGGATACTCTGCCAGCACGGCATGCAGCACATCGCCGAGAAAACGGCGCGCCTCGCGATTGACCGGGCAAAAATAATGCGTGGGATCGGGACTGCCATCTTCCAATTCCACACGGCGACTTCGCTTGGGATGCTGGGCAGCGGCCCACTTGGGAAAACGACGTAAAATGGGATTTTTGGCGGGATTGTTATTTTTGCCGACCACCAGATATGGGGAGTAGGAGATCAGGATTTCCAGCCCACGCCGCGCAGCTACTTCAAATGCTACTTCAAATGGGTTCCACTTGCG
>DNPO01000131.1 GCA_003501375.1 Candidatus Sumerlaeota bacterium
CTGGGTGCTTTTCCGGATTGAGGGGAATGAGTTCGCCGGTACTAACGGCTTCGGCGCGGAGGCCATTGAGTTGTTCTTCTGAACCGTTAATCCAAACGATGTTGTCAGGGAGGCAGAGGGCTGCCATTTCCTCAATCCAATTGAGGAGGATGCTGTTGCTTGTCAGAGGTGTATTCGCAGGGGGCACAAGCAGTTCCTTCCTTTCGTGTGGGGGTGTATGCTGCAAAATTAGATAAACGAAAAGCACGGGGAATACCCGTGCTTCTTTGAAATTATTTTTTCAAGGCGTTCAGTTTTTCTTTTACTTTGTCACTGAGTTCTTTGTCTTTCGACTTGGCAAGCGCCTGTTCATAATTTTTACGTGCATCATCCGTACGGTTGAGTTTTTGGTAAGTGTCCGCTATGTGATCATAAATAACTGGGTCGTTAATCATTTTTTGCACCACGCTCTCAAAGAGAGCCAAGGCTTTTTGATAATCAGCCTTTTGGTAGTAAACCCAGCCAAGTGAATCAACAATGTGAGGAGCGTTGGGTTTGAGCGTAAGCGCTTTTTGGATGAGCGTGAGTGCTTCGTCAATGTTCTTGTTTTGCTCTGCAAACAAATACCCCAGCGAGTTTGCCGCTTCGGCAAAATCTGGCGTGATAGTCAGGGCGCGCCGGAACAAATTTTCCGTGTCGTCCAAGCGCTTTTGATCCCAGCGGATAAGGCCCAGTTCGTACAACGCGTCCGCGTTAGTGGCGTATTCGTTAAGAAGCGCTTCGACAGCCGGGTCTATCTTGGCAGCATCGCCGGATTTTTGATAGATGCGAATCAACGTGGTTTTCATTTTCCAGTTCTTCGCATCGGCTTTAATCGCAGTATTGGTTGCTTCAATGGCTTTCGGATAATTTTTGGTTTCGATCAGCACCTGTACCAGTAATTCGCGCAACACGGCCTGTTCTTTTGGGGTGACTTTTTTGAGTCCGCTTTCCAATGTGGGAGCGGCTTCTTCCAGACGGTCCATTTGCATCAGGACGGAGACAAGCGCCGAATAGAGGGTGGCATTCTCCGGGGTTTTCCCTATGGCGCTTTTGAGAACAGCGAGTGCTTCTTCCAATTTCCCCGATTGAACGAGCGTTTGCATTTCCAGTTCTGGAATATCTTTATTCTCAGGGTCAACTGCTCGCAACTGCGCAATCAGTTTTTTTGTTTCGTCCGGGATGTCTAACGTAAGTGACATCCCGATGGCTTGCAAAAGACCAGCAGAACTGTTGTCGCTGTAATGAACAAAATTATCGAGTGCTTTGGTGAGTTCTTCCTTGTTGCCGCGGTCGGATTCCAGGCGGGCAAGGAACAACCAACCTTCAGTGTTATGCGCGTCGTATTCCAGCAGGGCGCGAACAACGCGGATTGCCTCGTCGGTTTTTCCTGTGCTGATGAGGATGGCTGCGTAGCGAGTTTGCAGGTCAGTGCGTCCCGGGTATTCTTCCGCCAACGACTTATAAAAGTTCAGGATTTCTTCCGGTTTGCCGTCTTTGACCAAGATACGACTGAGCTCTTTACGCACAGAAGCGTCTTCCGGGGCGGTCACTGTTGCTTGGCGCAAAACTTCAAGCACTTTGGGACGGTTGTTGGCGTCTTGGTATATCTTAGCCAGTTGGATATAATTTTCCATCTCCTTTGGCTGGGTCAGGAGCAAATTTTCCAGATAAGGAATCGCCTCTTCCGGTTTACCCTTTTCCATTTTGATGAAAGCAAGAATTTTGCAGAAGGGCGCTGCCGGCACACCTGGTCGTGCTTCAATAATGGCTTGGGTGACGTCTTCCAGTTTGTCTAATATCTTATTGCGGTCCGCTTCATTTTTCGCGTCGCGATACTGACGCCCATATTGCTGGTGCAGTGTTTGCAGAACGATCCATTGGCGTGGCGCAATTTTGCGCGCTCTTTCGAGCGTTTCAATCCCGCGGGCGGAATCGCCGCTTTGCCCATATTGCTCAGCCAAGATCAAATAAGCATCTGCTTCTGTGGGAACCGCTTTAATCAAAGCCTCGCATGCTTCTATCGCGTCCTTGGGTTTGTTTGACTCGCGCAGAACTTGAATTTCGATCAGACGAAGCCTATAGGGCCAAGTGGTGCGGTCAGCGGGCAGTTTGCTCAAGACTTGAACTGCTTCGGCTCGTTGTCCGGTGCGGAGTAAAAAACTAATGGTTGAAAAACTGCTCAGGAAAGTTGCTTGTTGCTTTTCTGTGGCAGAAAAGGTTTCTGGTTGTACGTGAACCGGATAGGGAAAGGCTTCGGGGTAGCCTTCCATCCTTTGCAGGAGTGTGCGAATTTGCTCCTGAGAAACCGAGGTGTTTCCTGCGGTTAGAGCGGGTTCTGCAGAAAAACCAGTGATTTCCAGTGCGCCTAACAACAGCAGGACGCTGGCACCAATATGGAGTGACCTATGGGTGAGGGGAGACATGTGAAGGATGCAATCGTCCGTTTCTTTTCCCATACGCCTAGAATCGGCAAAATGGGAAAGAATTGCAGGGGGTGGGTGTTAAATACCGCCCTTATTCTAAACGTTTAACATACTGCCTGTAGGTAAAAGGTGCAACGAAAAAGAGGAGGGAAAGCAAGGAGTTGATACGGAGGAATGTAGGACGGAAAATAAAAAAATGGGAGTCATGGGATAAACAGGAATAATGAAAAATAACTTCATCATTCCTGTTTATCCCACGACTCCCAACTCTATCACCTACCCCTTTTCCTCATCTTTAATAGTTTCTTCAATCAAATGTCCCAAACGACGGTTGAAGGTACTGGTGGCAGGCGTTTCTGTTCCAGCGGTCGGCTGTGCCCATTCCCCTTCCACCTCGTGAATTTCTGTAAGTGTGGTAATGTTTTGCGGTGTCATGCCCAAGAGGAGCGTTTGTCCGCGAACACGCACGAGCACCAAACTGCGGCGTCCACCGAGCATTTTCGTGGCGACAATGCGAATGGCATCGGACTTACCGCCGGTTGCAACATTTTTGGGGAGAAAGCGGCGTGCAGCCCAAGCGGCTGCAATGATCAACCCGAGTACCAAGACCAGAGAAAAAAGCATTTTTGCCAGAAGAATCCCCGGATTATCGGTTGCGGGAAGTTTGCCTGTGGCCGTGTCGCTGGCACTGGTACCCACACCCGAAAGGTTTCCCAGAATATCCGTTCCTTTTCCCGTGGCTGGTTCCTGGGCGGCAAAGGAGAGCGTAGTCAGCACCAGAAAGAGCAGAAGGAGGAAGAGGTTGCGGGAGAGTGTGATGGTACGGGGAAGCATAATTGTTTTGGTTCACGCGTGTTTTATGGTATTTGGAGTACATCCCGAAGGAATGAGATACACTAGCCGGGGGTAAGCGAAGCGCAACCCCCGGTAGGCAACGCATCATTTTGCACCCTGAAGGGTGCGACTGCAAAAAATGGTATAAACTAAATACGCTTTGTCAACGTTGTCGCACCCCTTCAGGGTGCATTTTTTTTGCTCGACCGGGGGTTGCGCTTCGCTTACCCCCGGCTGGCCTGCCTGCGAAGCACTTATATCTCATCCCTTCGGGATGTACTGCAAACTACGATTAACACCACAAAACACGCATGAGCCTTGTTTTTTATCCCAACTGTTGGATACGTTCCTTGGGATCAATAACGTCGGTCAAGCGGATACCAAATTTTTCGTTCACGACAACGACTTCACCAAACGCCATGAGTTTGCGATTGACGTACACCTCAAAGGGTTCGCCGACCATTTTTTCCAATTGGATAACGGACCCCTGCTGGAGTTGCAAGAGTTCGTTGATTAGCATCTTACAACGGCCAACTTCTACGGTAACGTCCAGCGGAAGGTCGAGAAGAAAGTCAATATCTACCGATCCTTGTTCGTGTGGCTGTTGCGAAGCGCCAAAGTAAGGGGCGGTTGCGGATGCGGTTGGGCCTCCGCGCGGTGCGGCCGCGGGTTGAGGAGCAGGTTCGTGCGTTGGCTCTGGAGTCGGAGGGGGAGCGGCGGCTGCGCCGCCCTGGCTGGCTTCGGCCATTTCGCGGAACGCGTCTTCCCAAGAGATTTCTTCGTCTTCGCTGCCTGTTTTGGGATCGGTGGGGTCGGCCATGAGAAGGCTCCTAATTCTATGGTTCTTGTTTCAGGATATCGGTGATTTGAATAGATTTGCTGCCACGCGTAACACCGCCAACTGCGCGGAATTTCAGAACATCTTCAAGATAGACGTTCAAAGCGGTGCCATTGCGTTCTTTCAATGGCAAAATATCGCCCACTTTCAGGTTCATGACTTCGCGGGCGGTAATCTCAGAGGTGCCTAACCGAACGCGTAAATCAATGGGAACCTGTCGCAGGGATTCTTTAATGCGGCCTGCCCACGTATTTTCAGTGTCCATGCTCTCGCTCTGAAAGCGTGCGCGGAGTTTTTCCTTGAGTGGCTCAATGGTGGAGTAGGGGAGACAGAAGAATAATTTTTCGCTCACGTCCTCAAACGACATTTCAATCTCCACCACCCAGACGGGGTCGCTGGTGGTGACGATGGAGACGAATTGTGGGTTTACTTCGCTACGCATGTGGATAACGTCAAGTTTTTGAACCGGTTGCCAGGCACGCGCATAGTCGCGGAGCATGATGTCCACGACCGTTTTAATCAGGCGGTTTTCTATGGGGGTAAAGTCGCGCCCCTCCATCTTGTAGTACGATGTACCCTTTCCGCCAAAGAAACTGTTCACCATGGTATAGACCAATTTGCCCTCTAACACCAGGAGGCTGGAGCCTTTGAGCGGATCGAGACGGAAAATGTGATAACTGGAAGGAATGGATTGACCACGCATAAACTCGCCGAATTTTGTCATATCGGCATTGAGCATATTGACGTCCACAATGCGCTGCATCGCGCCGCTGATGGACTGGCGGAAAAAGCGAGTGAAGCGCTCATGCACCATTTCGAGCGTCGGCAATTTACCACGCACGACGCGATCCTGGTTTGTGAAGTCGTAAGGAGCAAACGCACCATCCTTGGCAGGGGCATCAGTCCCTGACTTGATGTTGCCACCGGTGAGTCCGGCTAGGAGGGCATCTACTTCTTCTTGGGAAAGTACTTCGCCCATGAGCAAACCTCGATTAGATTACATTCACGCTGCCGTCAAAACCGACGCGTTTGATTTTTCCTGCTCCCAACAAATCATCCAGCCGAACTTTAATTTCTTTTTGAAGTAGTTCCAGACCTTCTTGACTGGTCAGGTCTTCTTTGGATTTGCCGCTAAAGACAAAGACCAGTTTATCCATGATCAGGTACTCACTCTTACGAATCACCTCCACGTTTTCCTTGGAAGTGGCTTCGATCCAAATTGATGCGTAAACCTTTTGAGGAGAACCCTTCAGGTTGGTCATGATGGGTTTGGAAAGTTTATAAACGGGGGGACCGTCATCTTCCGGTTTCCCTTTTCCTTCTTTGCCTTCACCCTTGCCTTCTTCTCCTCCTCCGTGTCCGCCTTTGGCCGGCGCTTCTTTTGCTGCCTCGCCATGTCCACCACTGGCGGCTGCCTCGCCATGTGCGCCCTTTGCCGCTTCTTTAGGCGTTTCTTTGGCTGCTGTTTCTCCGTGCCCGCCTTTGACTTCTTCCTTGGCGGCTGTTACGCCTGGGTCTTCGGGCGTACCCACTTCTTTAGGGGCCGCTGGCTGCTTGCTCATCATCATTTTGGCTGCAAATGCCCCACCAGCCGCAGCGCCAACCAAGGCAACAACGCCTATAATGATAAAAAGGAGTTTCCCTTTTTTCTTTGCTTGAACTGGTTTTTCTTTGGATTCAGCACTGGGCGTTTCGTTAGCCACTGGTCTGATACCTCAACTTTCAGAACATTGTCGGGACGGTACGTTTTTTTTGTGTGACAAACGCACTGGGCGATCATCATGGCTGAGTATAAGACCTTGCGTAACGAATTGCCAGTTTTTTTGACAGGACGTGCATTGGGTAGGATTTATTACGAACGAGATGGGTTCAGCGTATTTTCGCAGACGCGGTCAATACTACGTGCCACCATGTTTTTAATGCGCATTTGGTGCAACTGTGAAACATTATAGGCACCCGTTTTAGTTGTGGTATCTGGCTGTGAAATAGTACGCAGGAAGATGTCGATGTTGGTTGTTTGTTTGGATTCTTCGGGTTTCATGGGGGTATCTCCTTGGAAAAGTGCTCAACCTCTTCAACTTCTGCGCTAAAGAAAGCAAGGAGTATGCCGATAGAACGCGTCATGGATGTGTCAGTGTTTTTTTTATTTTAACTCCTTTAAATAGAATTACATGTATTGATTCATGCCTAAAGTGACATGGCAGACCCTGGGTGTTTTATTTTTGCCGCGTCAGTGTGTTGACGTGACCGTGAGGAAAATTTTGCCCGGCAAAATTTTGGCGATATCTCCCCAATCGACTACAGCACGGCACAATTCTAAAAAAAGCGCCTCATGCCGTTTTTAGTTGATCCGATTAATCTGCCGGGGGGTGTTGTATTGTTCAGGGGAGTGACACGAACAGGAATTTCGAGCAAAAAAAAATACCGACATTGCTGTCGGCTCTTGGTAATTACAGTGTTGTGTTGTTGCCGAGTGGCGCGCCCGGCAGGATTCGAACCTGCGACCTTATGCTCCGGAGGCATACGCTCTATCCAACTGAGCTACGGGCGCTTGGGTGGGGTGGCTGATGGGGCTCGAACCCACAACATCCAGATCCACAATCTGGTGCTCTAACCGATTGAACTACAGCCACCATACGTACCGGGTGCAAAAGGTGAAAAATGGAAGTGGAGGCGAGGAGGGGAATCGAACCCCTGAATGAAGGTTTTGCAAACCTCTCCCTTACCACTTGGGTACCTCGCCTCGGGACTCTTTCAAGAGCGGATATATCCGTCGCGAAAGAGGGCATATCATAGACGGAGCAGGGTAAACTGTCAAGGTGAAATCTTCTCTTTTTCAAAAAAATCTTGTCATGTATTTTTTTTAAAATTTCCTCTTGACTCTGAGGGGAAAAATTCGTAATCTCTGACTCCGCTGCTGACGAGGCAGCGTGAGAGCCGAAAGGCGAAAACGCTGTAAGTCCTAACGAAGCAGCGTGGTATGAGCGGGAATAGCTCAGTTGGTAGAGCACGACCTTGCCAAGGTCGGGGTCGCGGGTTCGAGTCCCGTTTCCCGCTCCATTTTTAGAGTGGCTATTTTAGTTGTAAAAGTCACACAGGTTTTGTGTCAAAGTGTGAAGAGAAGAATTATTTTTCCCCTAAAATATTGAATCCCCGCAAGGCGTTAGCCTTGCGGGGATTTTTGTTTTGTGCTGTTTAAAATAAAGCGCATTGGACGTGTTTTTAACAAGCCTCCACTCGCCCCTGGAAAAAGCAACAGTGGACGGCCGTACATTGCAAACCGGCTTTACAGCAAACCGGCTTTACAGCGAAGCGGCTTTACACGGCGAGCTCCGACAACATGCAGGATTTCAGCCGACGCATGAAAGCGCTGGCATGGCGCGGCAACATTTACAAGATGTTAGCGTTGCGCATAGCGATTGCAAACGGAGAATGGGGGGAGATGCGGAGAAATCGCCTGGTGGCATAAAAGCATCCGTAAATCGATCGGTTGCACCCCTGCTTTTACCAGGAACTCCTAAAAGTCTAGA
>DNPO01000213.1 GCA_003501375.1 Candidatus Sumerlaeota bacterium
CCCAGGGTAAGCGAAGCGCAACCCTGGGTAAACACCCCAAAAATTTAACAAGCCCTGTAAGGGCGAAACCCGGACCTCCGATTTACCAACATGCCGGGTTGCACCCCCCATTTCCTTGCCATCATGAAAACCCTTGACGCGGTAAACCCCACTCACGGTTTCAGCACAAATGTATTCACCGAATGTGCGGCGACCTTGACGCTGATCGTGTCTGCCTTGCCATATCCGGGCACCGTGAGAACAAACGGCTGCACCTGATTGGCAGGATTGCTAATCACTACCACCGTGGACTTGTCGGGATTCACAAAAGCAACCCGATCATTCCAGCTCCCGCTGGAAAGCACACGCTTCGCGCCGGGTTTCACAAACTGGCTGAAGTGGCGCATCACATAGTACTCCCCGTTCATGGTCACTTTTCCCGAGTTCTGATCCACGGTAATCAACGCATTTTGCCGCCACTTCCAAGTACTCATACCAGTTTCGTTCAGCACCATGTTCCAGGCGAAATAACCATTCGTGTTGTTATCCAGATAGTATTTCATCAATCCATAAAGCCTCTGGGCATCGTCCCAACTATTCTTACCACTGTTGCATTCCGTCTCCGACTGCATGATTTTCTTGTCGGGATACGTCAGGCTGACGCTGCCAATCTGCTTCTTGGAGTCGTACTGGAAACATACCGCTTTGATCAGTGCGCTGGCTTTGGGAGATTCCATCACGGTCAACAGGCGGTCATTCACGCTATCGCTGCCCAAATCCAGATTCAGCGTTCCCAGCCAGATATCCACTTTGGTTTTCCGCTTCTTCAACTCTGGCCCAAGATAGTCCGCAATAAAATCACGCAACCGCTCTCCCGTCCACTTGCAACTCGGATATGCACTCAAAATATTGGGCTCGTTCTGCGGTGCAATCGCAATTACATTGACCCCAGCCTTGCGATACTCCTCCGCCCAACGCGCCAGATATGTCGCGTAACAACGCAAAATCTCCGGCTCCCACTTCAGCACACCCCCGTTGTAAGTTTTGTTCTCTTTCATCCAACTCGGCGGGCTCCAGGGTGACCCGAAGCATTTCAATTCCGGGCGGATGGCCATAGCGGCTTTGATGAAAGGGATCAGATTTTTCTTGTCGCGCTCAATGGAAAAGTCGCGCAACGCCAAGTCGCCGGGCGTTTCATCCAACGAATACCAGTCCAGCGCAAAGTCATTTGCCCCAATCGGAATGCGTCCCAGGGTGAAAGCGCACCCGTCGTTACTGAACAACGCCTGCAAAACTTTATCACGATCTTCCTGCGTCGCCTTGCCCAAGGCAGCCCAACTCAGTTCGGTAAAACACGCGCCAAACCCCTCCATCGTCTGAAAGGATTTGTCAGAAACAACCCGAACCGTGGCCGGGGTCTTGGGATTGCTGACTATCAATTCCGGTGCCGCTTCTGTTTTCCACGGCTCTTCCGGCGTGCTGCTGATCCACGTTACCCCACCAGCAAATACATTCGCCACGCCCAGCACTCCAGCGAAGGCACACACTGCCGCCCAAAGGCGCAAGCGGTTTTTAGGTTGCCGATCCGTTGTTTCCGGTTTTCCAAAAACTTGATTGCCACGCAAAAAATTAATCATAACTTCACCTTTCGTTTTTCAGCGCCTTCCGGGCATATTGCGATAAATGGCTGTGCGGTACTCCTTGCGGGATGCTCAAGACAACACGAGAAAAATACGCTATTGGCAGGGGGAAATTCAACACAATTAAGGAAAACCCCTTCATCTCAGGGGATGGGTGGGGCTTCATTTTGCAGTCTGTGACCGGGAATGCGTTTTTCTTTACAACGAAGAAATTATCTTCGTAGGGAAGGGCAAAATCAAGAACTGTTTTGATTGTTAGTAGTCCGATTATGGCCGAAAGATCTTTGATGCGGGCATGCGTGATTTATTTTGTACAACCGCGATGTTTGCACCTTTTCAGAGATTTAGAAACAATCTTACCCAGTCCCCTTCACTTAAAAGTTCGCGACCGTTAACGAAAAAGGTGGACAAAAGGGAAAAAATTAGCACAATAGATGGAAGCGGGTAAAATCAATGTTTACCCCCACCGCTCTTGGGTGGTTTTTCTGGTCACAACTTCTTTATTTTCATCACAGGCTCTCCTCATGTTACACTCTCTCTTGGAACAACGTCTTCCCGTTCTCGGCCACCGGAACTGGATTGTCATCGCCGATATGGCCTATCCCCAGCAAAGCAACCCGGGAATTGAAACCGTCTACATCGGCGGCGACCACCTTGACGCGGTGCATGAAATGTTAACTTTGTTAGACAAGGCACCCCACCTTCGTCCCACCATTTTTGTCGACCACGAACTCGAATTGGTATCCGAAAAAAATGCACCCGGCATCAGCGCTTTCCGCGACGAATTGCACTGCGAGTTGGGGGAGCACACTGTACAGCAACTCCCGCACGAAGACATCATCCGCAAGTTGGATGAGGCGGCAAAGATATTTAGTATCCTGATTTTGAAAACGGATTTTATCCTGCCCTACACCTCGGTCTTCCTTCGCATGGAATGCGGCTACTGGACGCAGGAATCTGAACGAGAATTGCAAAAGGCCATGCACGCGCACAAAGAAAACCTTGTTTTGACTTAAGATTTTCGTTACCATGCGGGTGTTTGTGTTTGCTGAAAACACTGAATAAAGGAAACTTTGTGTCATGCCAAAATCTGTCTGTCTTACCGATACCACCTCTTCCCCGCAACGTCCCGTTGTTTTTGGCGTTTGCGCCCCGGGTGATCCCCGAATTGATCAAGAAGCGCGTACTCGCGTTGGTAACATTATCGAAGCCATTGCCAATTATGTAGCAGCAACGGTAAAAATGCCTAATGGCGACCCGGTCAAAGTGGTTTGGTCTCCACTCTTGATCGATGCCGAAAAAGAAGCCGACATTGTGGCGCGGCAGTTTAAAGACGCCGGGGTGGATGCGGTTATTTGCACGCCCGATACCTGGGCTTTCCCGCAACTTTCCCTGATGAGCCTGTTGGCCCATTTTCCCGGCGACATGCCGGTTAACGTCACCTGTGGCAATAGCGGCCCGAAACCGGGCGTCGTTTATGCCCATGCGGTTACGGGCGCGATGGCTCAGACCGGTCGCCTCACCCACCTGAACGTGGGCACCTGGGCCGATACCGGTCTGAAACCACAGCCGACGGAAAGCACGCTCAAAGCCCTCGTGGACTGGTGCTATGCCGCACTGACCTATGTCGGGATCAAAGGCCGTCGCGTTGTTGTTTTCGGCCACGACTCCATGGGTATGGAAACCGCACTCGCGCATATTCTGCCCACCCGGCGCACGTTTGGACTGGAAATCACGCGTCTGGATATGAAGTTGCTGGCCGACATGCTGACCAAGAAGGCTTACGACGCCAAGGAACTCAAGGCGCTCCGCGCCTGGGTCGATGGGCACTTGGGCAAACGGTTGGATGTTGTGGCTGATGGCGCTTCCGAGCGGCTGAACAAGTCGCTGGCCATGTACCTGATCATGCGCAACCTGCTGAAAGATTTGAATGCAGTCGGTGGCGGATTCATGAACCAGTTGGAATGGGGCAGCGATCCGCGTGCGATTGGTCTGCCAATTTGCGATATGGCCGAGTCGCTTTTGAACGCGACCTTTGACCACAATGGGCCAAAGGCTGCCATGCCGTTTGCGACCGAGGCTGATACGCAGGGCCTGCTGACCATGCTCTTTAAAACCTGGTTGTCCGGCGGCAACCCACCGCTTTTCATGGATTTTCGTAAGGTGTGGGAACCGTGGGAAATCCAGAAAAAGGCCAAAGACCTCGGCGTCAAGTTCACCAAGAAAGACCTGTGGGCCGAACGTGGCATTGTGGATGGTGATAACTCCGGTTCTGCCAGCCTTGACTGGGCGGGCAAGCCGGGTGCGTCCGTGGACAAGATTATGAAGGGCATCACAATGCCCGGCGCGGAACTGTACTACTTCCCCGGCGGCGGTAACAGCGTCGCGTTCATTTCTCCTGGCAACATCAATGGTATTGCAAGCCGTCTGGCTTACAGCGACATGAACGGCATGTTCAGCCTAGTCTGGGACGAAGCCTACACGGTGGACCTGCCCGATAAACTCTCCAAAGCTGTTGCCAACACGTCCAACCCCACTTGGCCGCATACGTGGATTATACCGAAGTACGCGCTCATGTCCGAGTACAAGCAGTACGCTCCGGCAAATCATTTCCACATGACGTGGAATTTGGAACCGGCCCGTTTGCAATATTGGATGGA
>DNPO01000243.1:0-2237 GCA_003501375.1 Candidatus Sumerlaeota bacterium
AAACAGACGAAATCGGCTTTGTAGAAACTGGGCAAGGTACGTCCTTTGTAAATCACTTCAAGCAGTTTTTCCTTCACGAATGGGATATTGCGAAGGACGAATTCCACCGCAAGGGCGTCTTGGTAAACCGCTTCCAGAAATCCATTATGCAATTCGCGATGCACTTCCATTGCGGCTCCGATAATGGCGTAGGTTTCGGGGTCTTTGACATCTTCCTGCTGCGTCAGTTCATTCATGGTTTTATTTTCTCCGCAGATTAACACAGATGAACGCAGATTAAAATCTGTGCGATCTATTGAGGTTATACTTCAGGATCAGGAGTTGAGAGTATTTTCTTCATGCCAGAAAGACTTTCTCAATCATTTAGAAGGCAAGACAGTCCGTCCTAAATTTTTTAATTAGTATCCGCCCCCCGGTTTACGCTTTATAAATACTCATCCTTGGAATTGCTTTATTCCTGCAGAAATTAATTTCATAAGGTCTTGGAACGATATTTTAAAGAATTCTCGTTTAGGATTGATGCGATAATCTCTTAATATGTCATGAATCCACTTTTCTGCAGACACACAATCTGTGACTTCCCATTCCTGGGCTACCAAAAACTTATCAGGTGCTCCAGTACCCGATAATTCATCAGCCCTGGTATCGGAATTTCGTCTCGTTAAGCCAACCTTGAATAGATCGTTACCGTGTGCAGGGTTATGCATCACATAAATATAACCTTTATCCGCATTCAGTTTTGTAGTATTTCCCGCAGAAAAACGTTTTGCTTGCACAACCACAGGCTGTTGCTGCGTTTGTATCCAAGTGGATTCTACCTTCACCCAAGTGCGCCCGTGAATTGCATTCCCATGTTTATCCTCTCCAATTTCTTGAGGTAATAATCGCTTCCAATATCCAGAAACTTCTTTTTGAAACTCCGGAGCATGATAAAACGTGTTGTCTGGAGGCGATTGGAGAACACTTTGGAGCACAGATACATTTCTATAGCGAACTCTGTCTTGAGATGTAAGATATTTCAATTGAGTCGTAGTACATGAACCGGTTTGAATATCTTCCGCTAAGGATGTTGGATGTCGTTCAACTCGAACGTTATCTACATTAAATTCGAGGTATGATGCAACACTTAAACACGTTTTGCATAACTCGAACAATACTTTGTGCTGATCTAATTCAACTGATAATTTTGCTAAATCACCAAGGTTCTTATCTGAAACTCCCCCTGTTTTCTCATCTAAATATATGCTGGGGTCATCTGTGGTAACAATAAATGAATCCCCAATATCTTTCAAAATATAGCGAACCTCTTGTGTTCTGGTTTCGCTGTCAAACCTGGCCAATACAATAGATTGCCAAAAACCAGGATCACCCAATAAAGGTACGGCCTCTTTTTTACGGTCTTGTGTAGGAACAATCTTTTTCCGGTTAGAACAGGCTTGTGTTT
The DNA here is from genome assembly GCA_003501375.1 of Candidatus Sumerlaeota bacterium. Lineage (GTDB taxonomy): Bacteria > Sumerlaeota > Sumerlaeia > UBA8349 > UBA8349 > UBA8349. The sequence continues at coordinate 1,445 of DNPO01000243.1, forward strand.
TTAATGAACTAAGTTCTTTTGTTTTTTTGTTAGTATCGATCTTTTCACCAGCTAACAATAATACACTAAGTTCTTGTCCATGACGAATTATTGTAAATCCCCCTATTCCATATTCTGCACCATTTATAGTTGAAAAGGTAATATCTGTTAAATTATTTGTTATATTGAAAGAATAAATAACACCTTCATCAAACGCATTGGTTGATATATTCATGTCTGTTGGACATTCAGGCGATGTTGCATAATCTAAAAAATCAGAAAATGAAATACAATAGTCTTGCTCTGGTCGAATTTTAAAATAACTAAATTCCGGTTCATACTGAACAAAGGCCTCTAAAACATTAAAGGAAGATGGCATAGACCGAAGACCATGATTGAAATTTCGGTCATTGAACTCTCCAGCAAAATATCGAATGAGATTATCAATCGGAAAGCCTGCACCATTTCTGTGTTGTGCTATAACACGTGTGCGAGCTGTTTTATAACGGCTTGCTGTTTCTTGTTTTGTTGTTTCATTGGTGTGTTTTTTCAGGAATTCTTGGAGGGCCTGACCTTCTGTTGTACATAGAGGCGGTCCAGCATAAAGTCCTATTGTTGACATTCTATGTTTATGTTTGGACATAATTTCACCAATATCTACATGTATTTCAGGGTTCGGGGATGGGAACCTTTATTCCCCTTGTTACCGCTTACTTCGTTAACCAACACCTCCGATTGTGTAAAAAGAAACAAACTCTGTCAAGGAGAATGGATGGGAATGCCGATGCGGATTTCCCGCAACTTCTGGCAAAAA
>DNPO01000243.1:2553-5087 GCA_003501375.1 Candidatus Sumerlaeota bacterium
TCTTTCGACGCAACCGCACCGCACGGGAAGAATCCATCTCATCGCGTCCGGGCAAACAGCGCAACCACCCGTCTTCGTCCATCTTGCTTTGTACGCACCAGAGAAGTTTTTCCCGGTCGTATACGATCTCGAATTTTCCATCCTGCCGCGCCAGAAACGCAGCCACCACTTCTTCGTTTTCCACCTCGCTCATGCTGCAAGTGCTGTAAATCAAATACCCGCCTGGCGCAACGTGCGCAGATGCGCTATCCAAAATTTCGCCTTGCAACACCGCCAAGCGGCGCAATTCTGCTGGGCGCGTTTTCCATCGAATTTCAGGATGTCGCCGCAAGGTGCCCAAGCCGGAACACGGCGCATCCACCAGCACCACTTGCGCCTCGGGCAAAGGCTCGGGACTGTTGAGAAGGCGCACTTCCACAAACTCCCCGACGTTCAGGCGCTGCACGTTTTCTCGCAGACGAACCAATCGGTTTTCCGTGAGGTCGCACGCAATTACATGGCATCGGCCAGACAGCCTTGCTCCGACATACGTCGCTTTTCCACCGGGCGCGGCGCAATAGTCAATCAGCGTGGAAGACGGGCCTGTCTGGTACAGCGCCCAGACAACTAGTTCCGATACCAGTTGCGCCGAAACATCTTGGATGAAAAGTTGGCCGGATTTAAAAATCATCGTGCGCAACACGTCTGACATGGAGGCTTTTAACTCCAGGCACCACGGAGCGAGTTCGGTTTTTGCCTCTGCGCTCACCTCTTCGTCCGACAATCCGATCACCACCGCGTCCACATAACTTTCATCCAACGCGATGATGGGAAGCGCTCGCGCATACAACGGCAAGGGCTGGTTCAAGGCGATCAACGCTTTTTCTAAAGACACTTCATCCGTCGGCTTCAAATTTTCCAGCGCACGCTTGACCGTCCGTACAGCCCACGACGGCATGGAGTATTTGCCTTCCAATGGCAACGTGTCCTTAAATGCGCCCCAGTCCTCTCCCCTGCCTGGAAACTGAGTGGTCATCTTGCGAAAAGCCGCGTTGCAAAAGCCCGCTACGCGATCCCCCATGCGGACGCGTGCCACTTCTACGGAGGCATGGATCAACGCATGCACGGGCACGCGATCCAAGCAGAAATATTGAAATGCTCCCAGGCGCAAAACATCACGCACAGGATCGGAAATTTCTTTATCAGCAAATCCCTCCAACGTGTCCACCGCGAGATCAAGCGCGCGCCGTTGCTGGAAAACTCCTTGCAAAATTTCAAACGCCAACCCGCGATCACGCGGTTCCAGTTCGGCTTGCTTGGCCAAGTCGTTCAAAATTTCCTGCGCACCGGATGCACCATCTTGCAACGCAAGTTGTAATGTGAGCCACACAACAAGGCGCGAACTGTCCCCGCTTTTTAAAGGCGCAAGGGGCGATACTTTTTTAACGGGCGGGGGTACGGGTTTCTTAAATTTTTTAGCGTTTTGGTGATTCATATTTTTCAGGTTTTCTATTCTTCGGCTGGTTCATCCGGTGGACGCAAAGCAATGCGCACTTCTGCAATGCGATTGCCCTCCATGCGCGCCACGGTAAAAACAGCCTGTTCCGTTTCCACTTGATCGCCAACAATCGGCATACGTTCCAACGTCATCAGGATGAATCCGGCCACCGTATCGAACTCCGCCTCTTCATCAAAGCGAATCGGCACTTCTTCGGCCAAGTCGTCGATATGCACCGAACCATCCGTCAGCCAAACATCGGCTTCGTCCTTCACCTTGCGAATTTGCCGACGGCGATGATCAAACTCATCGGCAATCTCGCCCACAATTTCTTCCAGCACGTTCTCGCGCGTAACCCAGCCGCTGCAACCACCGTACTCATCCACCACAACCGCAACCTCAATCTGTCGCTCCAAAAACTCCTTGAGCAGCGTGCTCACACGCATGTACTCGGGCACCACATAAACGGGCGTGACATACGATTCCAGCGAACGCGACGGTTCCTCTGCCTGCAAAATATCGTACACGTTGATATAGCCAATCAAGTCCACAATGCGATCACGATAAACCGGAAAACGCGAAAAGCCACTCGACCGCGCCAGATACAGCACGTCATCCAGCGTGGTGGTTCCGAGCGACAACGCCACGATCTTATTGATCGGCTTCATCACCTCGCGCACCATTGTTTGTTCCATGTCGAGCATGTTGTAAATAAACTCTTCTTCGTCCGCGTCCTCTTCCCCGGCAACCGGCGCTGGTTGCTCGCCTTTTTCTGCACTTGTTTCTTCTGATTCGTCGGTTTCCAATTCCGTCACCAAAGCAACCAAATCGTTCTTTGTCAGTTTGTGGTGAAAGGAGAGGTTTCCCATGGGGACAAACGAAAATGCCCGGAAAAAGAATCCGAAAAAACGCCCGGCGGAAAGAGATGCCCGCACCCAGGAAGGCAACTCGGCTTCGCTATCGACAGGTTCCTGGCGCACCAACAGGCGCGGCACCGCATAAGCGAAAAACAAATAGAGTGGTGGGGTGAGGAAAAAGGCAACGCCAACGCCCGACG
>DNPO01000243.1:5340-11611 GCA_003501375.1 Candidatus Sumerlaeota bacterium
CGCCAACGCCCGACGTAACAGGCCACATTGCCGTAGACGTGCCTGCAAAAACTCGGAAGAACTGAATAAGCAGCCACGCCAAACTAAATCCGCACAACACCAAAGTGGCGGATAGGCCCAGCCGTGAAACCAGATAAACTTCTTTGGTTTCACGGAAAATATGTTGCTCCGAAAAACCATTGTGATGCGTATCCCCAAAAAGTTGCAGCAACCGCACACGATTCAACGTGAGAATGGCTGATTCCATAATGCTGAAGAGCATGCCCAGCGCCAGGGAAAGCACAAAGCATGATATTGCGAGGCAGTAATAAGTCGAGAGAGGCATACGCCGTTTTACATCCTTGGTTTGTTACCCACGAGCAGGTTCAACAATGATATCCTGTTTCAAGCAATCACAATTTTCAACGAGATAAGGGGGCCGAACATCTGCTATATTTTTAGTTTGCCGCAAAGAACACGGAGAAACATAAGTTTCCTACGGCCTATCCTCTATCTTCACTCAAAATAAACTTCCGTACTTGAAACTGATATGACCCAAAATTGATGAGCATTCCATGTTCCATTCGACTTGACTTCATATATCCAAGAACCTGAGCAACATGCTCGTTTGCAATGGTTTTAGCGGCCTTCAATTCTACTACTAAACAGTTCTCCACTAATAAATCTGCCAAATAATCCCCCAACGGTGTTCCATCCTCATCGTAAACCTGGATGGGATATTGCTGGCAAGCATTGAATCCTGCTTTTTGCAAACGATGCAACAACGCATTTTCATATACTTTCTCCAGATGCCCATGTCCGTGATAGACATGAATATCGTACGCTATTTGCCGAACATGATCACATAAAACCTGTATATCCATCCCACTGCCCTTCCTGTTTGCATATAAGTACAAAAAGGTTTTTTCTCTGTGCTCTCTGCGTTCTTTGTGGCTAATTTTTATTTTGCTTGTCCAACCTCTTCTCCCCCATCTTCCGGCGACGATCCCATCAACGCCTGCAACAAATCGTTCATAGAAACGATTCCAGCCGTTGCACCAAACTCATCCAGCACCACCACAATCTGCCGCCGCTGTTTCTTCATGATGGCCAACAATTCAATCAGTTCCGTCTCTTCCGTTACAAAAACCGCCGGGGTAATATGCGCGTGATAGTCCTTACGCGGATACAGCAATGCTTGCCGTTTGTGCAACACACCTTCTATATGGTCCAGCGTTTTGGTGTAAACAATCAGTCGCGTGTACTCACTCTCACGCAAAAACTTAAGCACCTCTTCATGGGGAGTATGCGTTTCAATCCCTGCAATTTTAGCACGCGGCGTCATGATGTCCAAGGCGTTGCTCTCGCCAAACTCCAGCGCATGATCGATCATCTCGCGCTCTTCCTCTTCCAGCGTCACATCCACCTGTCCAAACCCGATCAGCGCCAGCAAGCGCTTTTCCACCTCAACCGCCCGAGCACGATCCAACGTGTTCAGTTGCAGCGCCCGGCTCAACAGGTGCAAGAGTTGTAGTGGCAAAAAAGTAAGCGGCGCAAAAAGTACCCGGCAATACTGACAAATCGCTACCGCAGTTGGCGACCAGGATTTAACATGCTTTGCCGCTAACAAACCGGGGAGAATTTCCCCCAGCACAAATACCAGAAACGCGCTGAATAGAAAAACCAGCAGCAAAATCGGCACACCGGAAACATTCCACCAACGGAATATCGCGCAGCCAATAAAAACACCAAAGACAAGATTAAAAAACAACCCGCCCGCCAGCAACGTGATCCATGTGTGATCCACATCTCTACGCGCTTGCACCAACAATTTAGCCGCCGCAGAATTTTCCTGGCGTAACGACTCGATTTCTTCAGGGGCAAGTGAAAAAACAGCATGGTCCAAAATGGTAAAAAGCGCCGATCCTAACCAACCAACCAAAATGCCCAACAGCATCCAAAGCCAAGCCGTAGGACGATGCAGTATGGAAGACGCTTCCGTGTCTGAGTTAAACAGGCCAAAAGCCAACACAGGCAAGGCGAAAAACAGAAATGCAACGCAAAAAATGACTCGGGAAAGAGAAAGGGGGCGTGTACTGGGTGGTTCCATCGTTACGAAAAGGCAGCGAGGCGCGTGGAATTTAGATAAAGACGCCCCGCCTTCACCTTCAGCGGGATTATCCCAAGTGAAACCTCAAACTGCAAGAAGAATTGCAAGGAAGGATTGCTTCTTTAGTCAATCCGGATTTGATAATGTGCCGGATAGTCGCCTCGGCTGTCTTGGCTGTACACCAGACTGTTGGGGGCCGTCCTACACACTCACCCGCTTTTTCAATTGAATTTTTGATAAAAATCCCCGATGCTACAGGAGCGGGAAAATGCGCCAGACGCGCGCGCATGCTCGCCTGAGGTTATTTTTCCATAGTGCGTCCCTGAAATGCCCCGCCAGTTTACCCCTGGCTCTCGAAAGGAACTTTTTCCCCTATGTCCGTGCAACGTATTCTTCCGCTTCTCCTTGCCGTTCTTTTCTCCGTTACCTCTTTTGCTTCTGCCCAGACCACACCTGATAAGGCCGTTAGTATCGGGCCGAGAATTACAACGGGCAATTTCCAAGCAGTCCAGATTGCCATCCCCGCCTTTGAGTTAAAAGCCGGCGCTTCTAATGGCGGTTTGGAACCCGCCTTTTTCCAGAAGGTGATCTACAACGACTTGGAATTTTTCTCCGATTTCAAGCGAGTTGAAAATCAGGCTTTGGTAGAACAAACCCAACGCCATGATATGGCATCCAATCAGGCGAAGGATTTTATCGATTATGCCGAGTGGCAGCGCATTGGAGCCGCCTTTGTTCTCAAAGGCGAATATGCCGTGGACGCTTCAGGGCGGTTGCAATTGGAAGTCCGTCTGTTCAATCTGACCACGGGCGAACGCGCCTTTGGTTTTCAGTACACCCCGTTGCCTGTTTCAGAAAAACGCATGATGGCGCACCAGATCAGTGATGATATAGTCAAGGCGGTCTTCAACCAGCCGGGTATCGCCAGCACGCAAATTGTCTTCGTTGCTTCCGCCGCCAACCCGCGTGTGAAAGAACTGTATGTAATGGATGCGGATGGCGATAACCTACGCCAACTCACCCGCGACAACAGCCTTGCCGCCACCCCCTGCTGGGGCATGAATGGCACCGAGGTTTATTATACCTCTTACAAAGACACCAACCCCGACCTTTGGGGTATTCAGATTGCCACCCGTAAAACCTGGGTTATTTCCCGCTTTGCCGGTTTGAATTACACCGCCGACTGGAGTGCCGCCAACAAGCGTATCGCGCTCACGCTGGGCAAGGACGGTAACTCCGAAATCTACACGATGGATCGTAATGGCAACACCGCCACCATGAAACGCCTGACCCGCAACGCCTGCATCGACTCCTCCCCCTGCTGGAATCCGGCGGGCACGCAGATGGTTTTCACTTCGGACCGCACCGGTACACCGCAAATCTGGGCGATGGACGCGGATGGCAACAACGCGCGGAAACTGACCTATGGCGGCAACTATAACGACGCGGCTGTCTGGTCGCCCAAGGGAGATCAGATTGCCTATGTGGGACGCGATGGACAATTTGATGTCCACGTGATGAACGTGGATGGAACTAACGATTTCAAACTCACTTCCAACCAACGCAACAATGAAGACCCCACATACGCTCCGGACAGCAAGCACTTTGTTTTCTCCTCCAACCGCACCGGCAGTTATGAAATTTTCATTATGGACGACAAAGGTAACAATGTGCACCAACTGACCAAGATGAACGGTAATGCGCAATCGCCCTCTTGGTCTCCCTTATTCCGTTAACCCCTGCATCAACTTAACATAGAAAAGGTTCGTCTGATTATCATGAACACTTCGCTTAAAGAGGGTATTGATTGGGTAGGTTATGTGGATTGGATCGTTCGGGACTTTCACGGCTACATGACCGACAAGGGTTCTACCTATAATGCCTACCTGGTACGAGATGAAAAAATTGCATTAATTGACACGGTCAAAGCACCGTACGCCAAGACGCTGCTGGACAATGTGCGCGCACTGACTGCGTTGGAGAAAGTGGATTATATTGTCTGCAACCACGCTGAACCCGATCACTCTGGTGGTTTGCCAGAAGTGGTGAAGGCGCTGCCCAACGCCACGGTTGTTTGCAACGAAAAATGCCAAGTGGCACTTGGTCGCCATTTTGACACTTCCACCTGGAAGTTTCAGGTGGTAAAAGATGGCGAGCAACTTTCGTTAGGCAAACGCTCCCTCATGTTTCTTGACACGCCGATGGTACACTGGCCGGAATCCATGTTTACGTATGTCCCGGAAGAAAAAGTTCTCTTCTCGATGGACGCATTTGGACAGCATCTTGCCACTTCCCGCCGTTTTGACGATGAACTTGAAGACGCGCTCGAAGTGATCATGCCGGAAGCCACTACTTACTACGCTAACATTGTCATGCCGTATGGCAAGCAGGTGCAGAAAGTTCTGGACCGTGCAGCGACTATTGCAATTGAAGTCATTGCCCCCAGTCATGGCGTCATCTGGCGTAAACATATTCCAGAAATCGTGGCTGCCTATCGCGATTTTGCTGTATGCCGTTCCAAGCGCAAAGTGGTGATTGTTTTCGATTCCATGTGGAAAAGCACCGAACTCATGGCCCATGCCATTGCCGATGGCGCATCCCTCACGGATGTTGAGGTCAAACTCTACAGTATTCGCGCCAGCAATCTGACCCTGTTGGCCACAGAAGCACTGGATGGTGCCACCTTTGCCTTTGGAACTCCGACCCTCAACCAGGGAATGATGCCCGAAATCTCAGCCCTGCTCACCTACCTCAAGGGATTACGCCCCACGGGTAAGGCAGCCTTTGCCTTTGGTTCCTATGGATGGGCCAAGGGAGGCTCCGAAGCAGTGGAAGCAATACTGAAGGACATGAAGATGGAAATTTTGCGCCCCGTTCTCAACTCGCAGTATGTCCCGACGGAAGAAATCCTGAAGGAATGTTTTGAGGCTGGCCAAATGCTTGCGCAAAAAGCGCAAGAGATGACGAAAACAGCATAAACTAAGAGAAGAATACCACTTACCAAGGAGATTGGTTGATTATGGCAAAGTACGAATGCAACGTTTGTGGTTACATTTATGACCCGGCAGCGGGCGACCCAGATGCAGGGATCAACCCGGGCACTTCTTTCGACGCCCTGCCCGATACGTGGGTTTGTCCTGAGTGTGGTGTGGGTAAAGATGAGTTTTCTCCCGTAGAATAAGTATTCTCAGAAAAAGATTCCCACTATTTTTAAACGTGAACGCACGCAAGCGCCCCCGTGGCTATTTGCGTGCGTTTTTATTTTTGGGGGATGTCCATCAATTTCCTCTGACATTTGTCAAGACAAATTTATGATGGTACGAAATATGGGAATTATTCCTCCAAAGTCCAACCTTTTGCATTACAATAGAAGACGTAGGTGACGGGAGAAGGGTATAGTCTTGCGCGGCATTTGAGCGCACCAAGGCAAGGGGGGATTTTATATCATGATTCGTTATTGGACGCTATTCCTGCTGCTGTTTGCTTCAACCATATCGGGCGCTGCATTTGGACAAGCACCAACCTCTTCCCAAGCGTTGCACTGGCAACAAATAGCACCATCGACCGACATGAAAAGTTTCCGCTCTTCCGTGGAAAGTGTCGGCGGCAAAATTCTTTCCCTCACCCCAGAATATAAAGTTTTAGTCAGTCTCCCTACCACCCTGCCCAGTACGCATCGGTTTGCAGGGACCTCCACCGCACCAACCCGCGCCACATTTGTTGAAGCCGTCAGTACGGGACAAGATGCGGCAGCAGATGCAAAACATGGCTTGGGGGCCAAGGACCCGACCAATGCGGAGCAGTTGGAAATATTAAAAAGCAGCAACGCGAAAACTCCGGACTCGGTGGAACCCAATGCGCTATCTGTAGCGCGTGCCACACTACAAAAAGCAACCTCCACAGCGGATACGACAACGAAGGCAACGACCAGTAACGATACACTCGCCACTTCCGCTGACAACTCTCTCTCGACCTATTTCCCCCCCATTGGCAGCCAGGGTGACCAAGGCTCCTGTACCTGCTGGGCCAGCTGCTACTATTACAACACGTACACGCAGGCCAAGGATGAAAACCTGACAGCATCTGGCGGTGATGAGAGCGTCATCTGCAGCCCGGCATTCATGTATCCCGTGGTCAATCTGGTGGCAGAGAGCGGTGGTTCCACATCCGCGGTTGTGTGCC